>JALVDI010000587.1 GCA_027009115.1 Polyangiaceae bacterium
GGTCACGACGAGGACGGTCACGACGAGGACGGTCACGACGAGGACGGTCACGACGAGGACGGTCACGACGAGGACGGCCACGACGAGCACGGCCACGACGGCGACTCCCAGGAGGTCCGCCTCTCGGCCGCCGCCGTCGCCGCCAGCGGGATCACCACGGGAACCCTCGAGCGCCGCGCCCTCTCGGGGCGGGCGGGGTGGCCTGCGGAGCTCCGCTTCGATCCCCAGAGTACAGGTCATGTGAGCCTTCCGGCTCCTGGCCGGATCGTCTCGGTCGAGGTCGAGCTCGGACAGCGCGTTGCGCGGGGGGAGCTTCTCGGCATGGCGACCTCGGGCGAGGCCAGCCGTATCCTCGGCGACATCGAGCGGGTCCGCGCGCGCCTTGCGGTCGCCGAGGCCGCGCTCGCGCGTCACCGGCAGCTCTCCGAAGAGGGCATCGGTGCGGCGCGGGCGGTCCTCGAGTTCGAGGCGCAGGTGGCGTCTTTGCGCGCCGAGCTTCGGGCGCTCTCGGCGCAGGCGCGCGCCCTTGGGGCCGCTGGCGGTCGCTTGCGTCTGCGGGCACCTCTCGACGGAGTCGTGGTCCACGTGGGCGTCACCCAGGGCGAGGTTCTGGGGGCCGGGGACGTTGCCTTTACGGTGGCCGACCCACGCGCCATCAGCGTCTACGGCGAGATCCCGGAGCTCTCGGTGGGCGAGGTGCGGCAAGGCTTGCACGTGCTCTTCCGTCCGCACGCTTTTCGAGAGCTCGCCGTGCCCGGGACTCTCACCTACGTGGCGCCGTCCCTCGACGAGCACACCCGTGCGCTCCTCGTGCGGGTGCGCCTCGCCGAGCTCGATCCGCGCCTGCGCAGCGGGATGTACGGAACCATCGAACTCGTCGGCGACGAGGATCGGGTGCTCGCCGTTCCGGTTTCGGCTGTGGTCACCCTCAAGGGCACACCGACGGTCTTCGTTCCGGGACACGAGCCGGGCCTCTTCGAGCCGCATCCCGTGCAGATCGGTCGGCGTGCGGGGCGCTTCTACGAGCTCCTCTCGGGGCTCGAGGAGGGGGCGCAGGTCGTGGTGACCGGCGCGTTTACGCTCAAGGCGGCGCTGAGCACCGAGGGCTTCGCCGAGCACGAGCACTGAAAGGCATCGGTCCATGAAAAAGCTCGTCGAGCTCTGTCTTCGTTGGCGCTTTCTGTTGATGGTGGCCGTGGCGATCGTGGTCGCCCTTGGGGTGCGTAGCGCGCTCCTGCTCCCCATCGACGCGGTGCCCGACATCACCAACACGCAGGTGCAGGTGCTGACCAACGTGCCCGCCCTGGGGCCCGTCGACGTGGAGCGTACCGTGACGTTCCCCATCGAGTCGGCGATGAGTGGGTTGCCGGACGTCGAGGAGATCCGCAGCGTCTCCCGCTTTGGCCTGAGCGCCGTCACCATCGTGTTCGAGGAGGGCACGGATCTGTTGCGGGCACGACAGCTCGTGGCCGAGCGGCTGGTGGGCGCTCGCGAGCAGCTCCCTCCGGGCGCCGAACCGGAGATGGGTCCCCTGAGCACGGGGCTGGGGGAGGTCTTGCAGTTCGAGGTCCTCAGCGATCGCATGTGCGCCGAAGGCGAACCGGATGGTCCGGAATGTCACACGCCCATGGAGCTCCGCTCGATCCTCGACTGGTTCATCGCCGTCGAGCTTCGCGGGGTCCCTGGGGTGGTCGAGGTCAACAGCTTCGGCGGCGAGCTCAAGACCTACGAGGTCGAGGTGCTCCCCGACCGGCTCCGCGCTCTGGACGTTTCCCTTGGGGAGCTCTACGAGGCCCTCGAACGGAACAACGGCACCGCCGGCGGCGGCTACTTGACCCGGGCCGGGGAGCAGCTTCTGGTGCGTGGCGAGGGTCGCGTCCAAAGCCTCGAGGACATCGCCGACATCGTCATCGACACCCGCGAGGCGGGTGTGCCGGTGCGCGTGCGGGACGTGGCGCGAGTGCACTTTGCGCCGATGCTGCGGCAGGGCGCCGTCACGCGCGACGGTCGTGGCGAGGTCGTCACGGGCATCGTGATGATGCTCATCGGGGCCAACGGGCGTGAAGTCGTTCAGGCCGCCAAGGAGCGGCTGGAAAGGTTGGAACCTTCACTCCCCGAGGGAGTGCGCGTGGACATCTTCTACGACCGCTCCGAGCTGGTCGGACGGACGATCCGTACCGTCGCGACGAATCTGGCGGAGGGGGCGCTCTTTGTCGTCGCCGTGCTCTTTCTGATGCTCGGGAGCCTGCGCGGCGGGGTCGTCGTCGCGATGGCGATCCCCTTCGCGATGCTCGTGGCGTTTACGGCGATGCGTGCTCTCGGGTTGAGCGGCAACCTCATGAGCCTCGGGGCGATCGACTTCGGCATCGTCGTCGACGGCTCGATCATCGTCGTGGAGAACGCCGTCGTGCACCTCGCGGCGCGAGCCAAAGGGATGACGCGGCCGCTCACTTACCGCGAGGCCGCCGAGACCGTGCTCGCCTCGACCGTGGACGTGCGCCGCGCCGCGGTTTTCGGTGAGCTCATCATCGTGCTCGTGTACGTGCCGCTGCTGACGCTCTCGGGGGTCGAAGGCAAGATGTTCAAGCCCATGGCGCTCACGGTGCTCTTCGCGCTCGGCGGTGCCTTCGTGGCGTCTTTGACGTTCGTTCCCGTGCTGGTGGCGACCCTCCTGCGCAACCACACCGAGGAGAAGGAGCCCGTCCTCGTGCGCTGGCTGCATCGGGTGTACCCGCCGCTGCTGGCGAAGGTCATGGCGGTTCCGCGAGCGGTGGCCTTGGGGTGTCTGGCCATCCTCGCGGCGACTGTCGCCTTCGCCAGCGGCATGGGGGCCGAGTTCGTCCCGCGCCTCGACGAGGGGTCCCTGGCGGTCCAGATCCTACGCCTTCCGAGCGTTTCGCTAGAGGAGAGCGTCGCGTCGAGCACGCGCTTCGAGCGAGTGCTGCGGGAATTCCCCGAGGTGACGACGGTCGTGTCCAAGACGGGGCGCGCGGAGATCGCGACGGACCCCATGGGCGTGGAGATCAGCGACGTGATCGTCGGTCTCAAGCCCCGCGACGAGTGGACCACGGCTTCGACGCGAGAGGGGCTCATCGCCGCGATCCAAGAGCGGCTCGACGATCTCCCCGGGCAGGCCTATTCGTTTTCGCAGCCGATCGAGCTGCGGATGGCCGAGCTCATCAGCGGCACGCGCTCGGACGTGGCGATCACCATCTACGGAGACGAACTGGGCGACCTCGAGCGGACGAGCTTGGCGATTCAGGAGGTCGTGCGGACGGTCCCCGGGGCGAGCGATGTGCGCGGTGAGCAGCTCGCGGGGCTCGCAACCCTCGAGGTGACCGTCGATCGAGCGGCGGCGGCGCGTTATGGGGTGAGCGCCCGCGCCGCTCTGGACGCGATCGACGCGATCGGTGGGCGTCCGGTCGGCGAGGTCTACGAGGGCCACGTGCGCTACCGCCTCCAGGTCCGGCTGCCGCCGGAGCTACGCAACGACCTCGACCAGATTCGGCAGCTTCCCATCAGCGGGCGCGACGGCATCCTCGTCCCACTGGCGCAGGTCGCTTCCGTCGAAATCGTCGATTCGCCTGCGAGCGTGAGCCGAGAGGCGGTGCGCCGGCGGACGAACGTCGAGGTCAACGTGCGCGGGCGCGACCTCGCCAGCTTCGTGGCCGAGGCCAAGGAACGCATCCGCGAGCGGGTGACTCTACCTCCCGGCACGGTGCTGGCGTGGGGTGGGCAGTTCGAGAACCTCCAGGCCGCGGCGCGGCGCCTCGCGGTGGCGGTGCCCATCGTGCTGCTGCTCATCCTCTCGCTGCTCTACATGGCCTTTGGCGAACTGAAGACCGCGCTTCTGATCTACCTCAACGTCCCCTTTGCGGCGGTTGGCGGCGTCGCGCTTCTCGCGCTGCGCGGGATGCCTTTCTCGATCAGCGCGGCGGTCGGCTTCATTGCCCTGTTCGGCATAGCGGTGCTCAACGGCGTGGTCTTGCTGACGACGATCAAGAAGCTCCGGGCGCAGGGCTTGTCCGTGCAGGAGGCGGCGCGCCAGGGGGCCGAGAGCCGCCTGCGGGCCGTCTGCATGACCGCCGGCGTTGCCGCGCTCGGCTTCCTGCCCATGGCCCTCTCGTCGGGGGCGGGAGCGGAAGTGCAGCGGCCTCTGGCGACGGTCGTGGTCGGGGGTCTCGTGACGGCGACCCTGCTGACGCTCTTCGTGCTCCCGTCCCTCTATGCGTGGCTCTTTGGAGGCCCCGGCCCCGGCCCCGGCCCCGAGCCTCAGCCGAGCCGGCCGAGCGCTCCGTAAGCGGCGAGCGCCAGCACCTCGCGGAGGGCTCCGCGAAGCCGCGCCCAGGGGTGGCCGAGGGAGCCCGCTCCGCGAACCCGCGCGAAGTAACGGCGGAACACTCGCTCGCATCGCAGCACGTGGTAGGCGTCGGAGACGACCACGACGCGCGCGCCTTCGGGCAGCAGCTCGGCCGCGAAGCGGGCGTTCTCCTCGGTGCTGGTGGAGCGCTCCTCGAGGAGCAGCGCCTCGCTGGGCACGCCCTGGCGCTGGGCGTAGGCGGCGGCGACTGCAGCCTCGGAGGCGGGAGCGTCCGGGCCGATGCCGCCCGTGAAGACGATGCGAGGGGCGATTGCCTGCTCCCAGAGCTCGACGGCGAGGGAGGTCCGGCGCCGCAGCGCCATGGATGGGCGCCCGTCGGGGAGCACGCGGCAGCCGGCGACGACGATGGCGTCGAAGCGGCCGCGGACCGGTCGCTGACCGTAGCGGTCGAGGGCGGCGCCGAGGGCGGCGTAGATCAACGCAGAGCCGAGGAGGAGCATGCGGAGGCGTCGCATTGTACGTACGTGCACAGGTACGAACAGCCGTCGTGGGGTGGCGGATTCCCCGGACGCAGGAAGACGCTCGGGGAGAGGAGTGGGGCGCCCGGGCGCCTGCGTCATCGACGGCAGGGGCGGTCACGCCTGGGGCATACTTGCAGCCAGGATGCCCGCGATCTCGCTCGTACTCCCTCCTGGGCGTGGCCACGGTTCGGTTCGTGCCGCGGTTCGGCCCGCGAGGCGAGTGCGGTCGTCCCAGCATGGGCGTGGGAGCGCACGGGGCGCCGCTCCAGCAGCACCCTGCCGGGCCCAGCCTTCGTCCCATGGACCGGCGGCGACTGCTGCGTTCGATCCCGGCGGCTCCTGGCTCCGGAGGGAGGCCTGAGTGCGCCTCGCCGCCCAGCTCATCGTCGTCGCGCTCGCGCTCGCCGTGGCGGTCGTGGCGGTCGTGGCGTTCGTGCCGCCTCGGCCGCCGCCTCCTGCTCGCATCGACTGGGCGGAGCACGCCGAAGGGCCCGCCGCCTCCCTCGCGGTGGGGTGGGTGGGGCATGGTGCCCTTGGCGCGCGCGACCCCCACGCGCCCCGGCCGCAGAGCGTTCCTGAGCGGGTAGGGTGGTTCGCACAGGTCTACGGGCTCCCTTACGAAGGGGTGGAGCTCATCCGAGAAGGGGCGACCCTCTCGTCCTTGTGGCATGGCGAAGTCGACGGTTCCGTCAGGCCGGTGGCTGTGGCGTCCGTGACGGAGCTCTTGGCCCGCAGGCTGGATGCTCTGGTCGTGACGGAAGCCGTCCCCGTCGGGCGTGCCATGGAGCGCGAGCACAGCAGCTTCTACCTCCAGCGCTTCTACTGTGCGTTTCTCGAGCGCAACCCGGCGGGGCGCGTCTACCTCTACGAGAGCTGGCCTCATCTCCAGGCCAGCGACCGCGATGCTGGGTACCCGCCGCCGCACCGCTGGGACTGGCCCGCGCAAGTGCGGGCCGAGCGGGCACGCTGGCAGCGGCTCGCCGACGAGGCCATGACCGGACAGCTCGCGGGGCCAACGGCGCGTCATCGCCTCGCTCGCTGGTTCGGCGCCGGCGGCCAGTGCGACACCGACGCACCGATCTTCCGGATCCCTGTCGCGACCGTCTTCGAGGCGCTCGCCAACCGGCTGCGCAAGCCCCATGGCTGGACGTATCGCGGGCGCCCCATGGACGCAGCTTCCCTCGTTGTCAACCCCTACGCGTCCTGGCCGGCGGGGTGGCCGACCGGCGACGAGCTGCCCCGAGCCGAGGTTCGGCGCGCCCTGGGCGAGCTGCTGCTGGTTCATCCGGGGGAGGCACGCGACGACCTGCGGCCGAGTGATCTCGGCGTGTACGTGGCAGCGTTGACGAGCTTCGCGGTGCTCTACCGACGCTCTCCGGTGGGGTTGCCAACCGTTGGGGGGGTGCCCCCGGATGCCGCCCACGCGATCCAGGAGCTCATCTGGGGGATCGTCCGCGAGGATCCGCGGGCCGGCGTTGCGCCGCGCTGATCGGCGTTCGGTCGAAAACTGGCCGTGCTGCGCTTCGCCTTCCTAACGTCAGGGTCGAAGGAGGGCGCGATGCGCACAACAGCGACTCTATGGACGATCGCTCTGGGGATGAGCGTGGCGGCGGGAGGGGCCCGGGCCGAGGACAGCTCGGGGCGGTTTGGCCTCGGCGCCGACACGTCCCTGGGGTGGAACGCGCTGGGGACGACCGACGCGTTCAACCTCGACCCGACCATTCCTGGGCTGTCGGCTGTTTTCCACGTTAGCGAGAACTTCGGCTTGCAGGCGATCGTCGGCGTCGGGCTGTTCAAGGCCGACGAGCCCGACGACAAGACGGTCACGTGGAACACCGCCTTGCGGGGCCTCGTATACGTCCCCGCCTCGGACGCGGTGAACCTGGGCCTGGTGTTCGGCGTTGGGATCTCGGGCTTCCGCATCAATCCGGAGGTCGGCTCGCACACCAGCGCCATCTGGGTGTCTCTCGAGGCGGCGCTTCGACCCGAGTGGTACGTGACCCGATGGCTCAGCTTGCACACGCAGATCGGCGTCGCATTGGCGTTCGTCGACGACGAACTCTCGCGCGTGCTTCCGGGGTCGGATGACGGCGCCGTCGGCGCAAACCTCTTCGCGAACGCCAACCTGATCGGCAACGCCGGTTTCACCTTCTGGTACTGAGGAGCGAACGATGCGAATGCTCAAGATCACCACGCTTCTCGCCGCGGCCCTGACGACGTTCGCGCAGGGCACGGGGCACGCTCAGACTCGTGCAGGCAGCTTCGGTGTCGGGATGGAGTCGCCTTTGGCACTGGGCAACACGACGCAGGTCGCCGGTCTCGCCGGACGCCTGCCGGGGCTCAGCCTCCGCTACCAGATCTCCGACGGCTTTGGGCTTCAGGCCATCGTCGCGTACCGCGTCGGCCGCGGGAAGAACACGGGCGTCGCCAATACGCGCACCTCTGTGGTTGGGACGTTCCTGCGCGCTCACTTCGTGGCGGTCCAGCACGAGATCGTGGCGCTCGGTTTCTTCGGAGGGTTCGGGTTCGTCAACGCCAAGAACGATCCTCCCGGGCCAGGCGACACCGTGACTCGCTTCCTCACGTTCGAGGCCGGCCTCCGGCCCGAGCTCTGGATCGCTGACCGAGCGAGCATCCACCTGCAGGTCGGCCTCACCTTCAACGTCGCGACCGGCGAC
>JALVDI010000588.1 GCA_027009115.1 Polyangiaceae bacterium
ATGCGATGGCATGGGCGCGAGCGTAGAAGACGCCACGGGACTCCCCCAGCCGCCCCACCCACCGAACGAGCCCCCGAGCGAGCGACCGCGCGGCGGACTTCCAGGAGGCTCAGCTCGTCGGTTCGGAGCGCGCGGCCTCGGCACCCATCGCCGTAGCGATCCCTTCGACGAGTCCAGTGCGGGTCGCCTTCGTGGCGACCTTGATCGCGTTGCGGATGGCGCGCGGACTGCTCCGCCCATGCGCCTTGATGCACAGGTGATCGAAACCGAGGATGGGCACGCCACCGTACTGCTCCCAGTCGGTGGCTTGGCGCAGCGCCCGCACCGCCGGTGCCAGAAGCGCAACCCCCGCTCGGTACCTGAGCTTCTTGTCGATCGCGTACCGAGCCAGACGCCGCACCGTGTCGCTCACCCCTTCGAGCATCTTGAGCACGATGTTGCCGACGAAGCCGCTGGTGACCACCACGTCTGCGGTCCCTCTCGGGATGTCGAGCCCCTCGATGTTGCCGATGAACTCGAGGTCCGTACGCTGCCGCAGGCGGGCGTGCGCCTCCACGATGGCGGGCGGTCCTTTGTGCGCCTCGGTGCCGTTCGAGAGAAGCGCTACCCGCGGCCGATCGGTCCGCGAGATGCGGGTCGAGTACGCCGAACCCATCACCGCGAAAGCCACCAGATCGTCGGCGCCAGCATCCAGCGTGAGGCCCGCGTCGAGGATGAGACTGAAGGGGTCGTCCTTCTCGCCGCGGCGGCGCTCCGTGGGATAGACGGCGCCCAAGGCGCAGCGGCGCACCCCGGGCAAGCGTTCGAAGCAGGCGGCGCACGCCATCGTCACCGCGCCGGTGTTGCCTGCGCTCACCAGCGCGTCGGCGGCGCCCGAACGCACGAGCTTCGCCGCCACGAGGATCGAAGCGTCGGGCTTGGATGCGAATGCCCGGCGCGGGCTGTCCTCCATGGTAACGACCTGCGAGGCATGATGGATCGTCAGCTTGCTCGGCTCGTGCGCGACCCGCGCCAAGCGATCACCGATGGCTCGTGCGTCTCCGACGAGAACGATCCGGGGCGCGCCCTCGGTGAGGCTCGCCTCGGCTGCTCCGTCCACCGTCGCCGCGACGCCCTGGTCGCAACCCATCGCGTCGAGCGCGATCGTGAGCTCTCCCATCGAACCAAGATGCCACAGGGGCAACGTCCAAGGACCCTCCGCGGGAGTTCGTGCCCCTTACGTCCGCACCCCGAGCGACGGTTGGTCCTTTCGCCCACCGGCGAGAGCCGTCAGCAGGACATCGTTTCCAACTCACTCGCCCCGGAGGGGCTCCGCCCATGCCTGAAAGCAATCGACCCGATCCCCGCAGGGGAGGTCCATGCATGCCATGGCCGCCTGCACGATGTCCTCTCGGTAGCGCCCCAGGAGGACGGCCAGGTCTTCTTCCTGGGTGGTGCCCTCCTCGCAGAGGATGGCCCCGCATTCGGCAATGCCGCTGCACAGTCGAGCGGCGGCCGCGGCATCTGGTTCCAGTTGTGGACATGAGGTCCCGACTCCTGCGTCGAGATCCGCGAGCTCCTCACACGAGAGACGCGCGAGGCAGCTATAGGACTCCCTGGCCTCTCGACGTTCCGTATACGCAGACCACTCACAGTCGGGCGGCTCGATTCCGCACTCCGCGGCTCGCGCTTGGTACTCCAGGCAGCTCTCGTAGACCTTGGTGTCCGGGCCGCCGAGCTCTGCTTCGTACTCCCACTCGAGGCATTCCGAATCCGCGCAGGAGCGGGTGTGGCACGTGCTGGGGTCGCACGTGCGCGTGCAGCTGCAGAAACCGGCACAGGCCTCAAGGCAACTCCGG
>JALVDI010000589.1 GCA_027009115.1 Polyangiaceae bacterium
CTACGGTGATGGTTCGACGGCGCCGACGGTCTACGTGGGCGACCAGCTCCCCGACGGGACACTGCGCATCGGTGCGCCGGGGATGGCCCCCGCGCCAACGGAACGGTTGGAGGCGCAGCGGCTTCGCTGCCCTCGCTGCGGCGCCCCGGTGCCGATCCAGGTGCCCGACTCGACGGAGCGCGCGGGGTGTGCGGCTTGTGGTGCGCTGCTCGACTACGACCAGGGCGAGCTGCGCTTCCTCCGGGAGCTCGAGCAGGCGCGGCTGGGGCCCCTGATCCCCCTCGGGCGGGAAGGGACGCTGCGCGGCGAGAAGGTCCTGTGCATCGCCTACCTCGAGCGGGAGGCGTGGTTCGGCCACGAGCACTTCGTCTGGCGCGAGTTCCTGCTCTACGCCGAGGGGGGCGGGTATCGCTGGCTCATCGCCGACAACGGCCACTGGACCTTGGTGGCTCCGGTGCCTCTCGGCGATGTACGGTTCGAGCCCCGCACGGCGTACTACCGCGGTCGGAGCTTCCGCTTCGTCAACGAAGCGAGGGCCCGCGTCTGCTACGTCGTCGGGGAGGTCTATTGGCGCGTGGAAGTCGGCGAAGAAGCGCACCTGATCGACTACGTCGACCCGCCCTACCTCGTCGGCTACGAGAACACCGGCAAAGAAATGAACGCCTCGGCGGGCGAGTACATCGAGCCCGAGGAGGTCTGGCAGGCCTTCCAACTCGAAGGATCGCCGCCCCCGAAGACGGGCGTCGGGCTGGCCCAGCCGAACCCATGGAAGATCGGGCGCATCGCCACCGTCGTCGGCGCCCTGCTCGCCCTGCTCCTGCTGGCCTTCTTCGCCTTCGAGCTGATACCGCCTCATCCCGCGGTGGTCTCAAACTTGGAAGTCCCCCTTCCCGTGAACCCTGGAGTCGAACCCGAACGGGTCGTGCAGACCCCGCCCTTCACGGTCTCCAAGGGGCCGACGGTGCTCGACGTGGAGTTGCGCACGAACGCCGACAACCAGTGGGTCGGCATGGACGCGGCGCTGGTGAACACCACCACCGGTGAGGTGCGCAACTTCTACGCCGAGGCAGGGTACTTCCGGGGCGTGAGCGGAGGCGAGCGATGGACCGAGGGAAGCCCCGTGTCGCAGAACTTCGTCGACGAAGTCGAGGCGGGCAACTACGTTCTCCAGCTCCGCGGCACCTGGCAGAGTTATCCGCAGCCGGGAGGACCGGCGGGGCTCACGCCTCCCCGAGCGCAGATCACCGTCACCGTCGGACGCCGCAACCACTGGGCCTTCGGGCTCGCCTTCTTCTTTCTGCTGGCGCAGTTCCTCTACGCACTGAGCCGCCACAGCACGTTCGAGAAGAAGCGACGTGGTGAGATCTAGCCGTCCACAGGCATCGCCGGTACAGATGGCGGCTGGCGCAGGTGCGCCGCTTGTGCCGCGGCGCAGGCCGAGCGCCCTCGCCACCGCAATTGATTGCGCTCGTCGATCGATCCGTAGACTGAGCGGGACCGGTGACGCATCCGCGAGGCGAGGGAACGCCGAGCATTCTCGAGGGGAGAGGATGGCGGCACAGGGCGTGCGCAGGCCGCACCGCGGCGAGGGGGGAGCTTGAGATGAGCTCTAGGCCGGCGGCTCGTCGGCGTCCGCACAGTGCTCCCGAAGGCAGCGAGCGACGCTGGCGCCCGGGACCGGGTCGGCGGGAGAACGGGGGAGATCGCTCCGGGCGCTCTCGAGGACCTGCGCGAACTCCTTGGAGACCCCCGCGAGGCGCAGCTCCACGCCCTGGGAGCCGAGCTCTTCGCGCAACTGCTCCAAGGCGCGCATGGCGGAGAACCGCAGTTGGTGGGCGTGGGAGAGGTCGAAAACGACCACCCTCGCGCTCGCTGGGATCAGGCGCCGGACCTGCTCCACGAAGGCGGGGACCGCGGCGTAGTAGAGGTCGCCGCTGACGACGACCACCACGACCGGCGGCTTGTCCTCTTCGCTCACAGGGACCAGGCCGTCTCCGTCCGGTCGGAGCAGATGAACCCGTGGGTCGCTCGTGTTCCGCAGGTGGATCGCGATCCCGAGCCCCGCGCCCCCGAGGATCGCCCATTCGAGGGGCAGCACCAACGTGGCGAGGAAGGTCGTCACGAGCAGCAAGCGTGACTCCGGCGAGGTGTCCCAGAGCCTCCGAAGGCGGCGCCGGTCGAGCATCCCCGCGGCGGTCACGAGCAGGACCCCCGCGAGGCTCGCCTGGGGGATCGACGCAACCAGATCGGCGCCGAAGAACAAGATCGGCACCACGGCCACCGCCGCGATCATCGCCGCGCGACGCGTCGAGGCACCTCCGAGCCGCAGCAAGGCCGAGCGCGTGAGGCTCGCCGACGCCGGGAAGGTGCCGGCGAAAGATCCGACGAGGTTGGCCACGCCCTGAGCGCGGATCTCGCGCTTCATGTCCGTGGGCTCCGCGCTTGCCTTGACCGAGACAGTCAGCTCCAGGGTCCCGAGCAGGGCGATGGCAGCGGCGGGCAAGAGCATCTCCCGAATCACCCCGAGGTCCACCGTAGGCAGCGCGACGGGAGGCCAACCCCTGGGAACGATCGCGCGGTCGGACACTACGGGGAGACCGGCGCCCGCATCGAGCCCGAGGAGGTAAGCCGCGACGGTGGCGAGGACCACCGCGGCCAGCGCCACGGGCCAGCGCGGACGCCATCGCTTGCCGAAGAAGATCGCGGCGGCGGTCAGCGCGCTGAGGGTCACCGCGGGCCACGCCGGGAAGCTGCCTCCCCGGAGGGCAGCGACGATGCCGGAGAGCTCGTCGAAGAGGTTGCCGCCCCCGAGGGGAGCCAGACCCAAGGCTTCGTCGAGCTGGTTGACGCCGATGAGCGTGCCGGCGCCGGCGGTGAAGCCGACGAGGACCGACTCGGGGAAGAAGCGAAGGAGCTGGTCGGCCCTGACGAGCGTCGCGAGGATGCGCACGGCGCCGGCGAGGAACGTCAGCGTCGCCAGCGGCGCCAGGCCGCTCTCGCCGACCAGGCCGTTGCTGGCGAGCCAGGGCGCCATGGCCGCGAGGATCAGCAGCCCGGTGGTGTTCGTCGGTCCGGTGATGATGTGGGGGCTTCGGCCGACCAGAGGCGCGACGAAGCCTGCGACCGCGGCGGTCGAGAGCCCATAGGCCGGCGGGACGCCGGAAAGCATCGCGTACGCGAGACACTGAGGCAGCCCGACGAGCGCGACGGTGAGACCCGACAGGACGTCCGCGCGTAGCCGCGCGCCGCGGGCCGGTGCTGCGTCCCCGCCGCCCTTCACGCCCGATCGCCCTCCCCCAGCGCTGCGCTGCCGAGGCGCGCGAGGAGAACGCCGGTCTGCCGAGAGCGCGCGCGCCAGGGTGCGACCGCGACCCCCCAGGGCGCGATCGCCGCATCGCTCCGGGCCACGAGCGCCTCCATGGAAGCGGCCAAGGCACCGAGGCCGTCGAACCGAGCCGCGGCTGTCAGGAGCTGGTGCATCATGCGAGTGCGCCCACCGAAGCCTCGAGGCAAGCGCAGCGCGCGGCCGAGCTCGGTGAGGTCGTGGCGGCTGAGGAAGACCCCGGCCCGCGCGGGGGTCGTGAGGTAGCGGGCGATCTCCCGCAGGCCTACCTCCGGGTCGTCCAGGTCCAGCGGCTCGGCAAGCTGCCACGTTGGCGGCTCGACGGCGCCGAGGCCGTCGCGGTGATGCCGCAGCGAGACGTCGAGCTGAGTCACGAGCGCCGTCGGGAAGGGCCGGCCGATGCGCTGAACGGTCGCGACGAAGAGCGGCACCCAACGGAGCAAGTGGGCGTCCAGCAGATGCCTCTGCTGGTCCCGCATCGCAGCCGCCAGCGGTGCCCGCCCATCTTCCAGAGCGTCCGCCTCCGCGCCGCACAGAAGGGCCAGCGCGCGGAGCTGAGTGGCCAGGTGCTCGGGCTCCTCCCGGGTCGGATCGGGCTCGTAGCCGAGGGTGGTGTAGGTCTCGGCGACGCGCTCGGCTCCGAGGCCGCCGGCGTTCCCCTCCGGGTCGAGGAGCAGCCCCTCCAGGGGCGGCGCACAGAACCCAAAGACGTGTTGGTGGTCCGCCGCTAGCTCATCGAGGTCGGCCCGCGCGACCGGCGCCAAAAGCGAGCTGGCCTCCGCGGCCCGGAGCAGCTCGGGCCGCGGACCCTCCGCCAGAAGATCCGCCAACAGCAGGTATGCGCCGCTTCGGGCGTGGGCGAGCTGCCTCGCGTCGAGGCCTCCTTTCTTACTCATCCGTGCCGCTCCCGCGTGCGCGCTCACGGCGCAACCCTGAGCCGTCCCAGCGAGCCGGCACCCATCGACCGCGATGGGCCACGCTCTAGCCTTTGGGTTGGGGCACATCGCGCCCGAACGGGTGCTTCGGCAACGCATAGGCCTCGTCCACGGGCTTGAGCGGGCGCTTGAGCCAGCGTGGCCGGCGGGTTCCGTCGGGGCTGTGATCCACCGCCGAGCGCGTGAGCGCGACCCACTGTCGGTAGACCTCCATCGACTTGCGGGTGTCGACCTGCACGTCCCCGTGCCGCTCTCCGGGCTGCGCTTTGCGCACCGACAAGACCTTCTGGTGCCAGCAGTGAGCACCGCTGACGGGGTCCGGGTGAACGGCGTGGGTGAGGTTCTGATGGACGCCCACATCCTCCCACCAGACCCGGCTCGTGTCCGGGTCCGGTGAGCGCCAGGCCTTCGCGCCGTGGACGATGGCGAGGCGATGCTCGCCGTCTTTCTCGTCGAGGGTCACGAGGTTCGACATGCCGGCGCCGATGCCCTCGTCGTCCTTGAGGCGCCAGCGTCCGAGGTGGTGACTCATCGCCAAGATGCCCGGCTTGATCCCTTCGGTGACCCACGCCCGGTCGACGAAGTAGCCGATCTCCGTCTCGACCCGAAGCAGCTCCCCCGTCTCGACGCCGAGGCGCTCCGCATCGGTCGGGTGGATCCAGATGGGGTTCTTGTGGCTGATCTCGTAGAGCCACTTGCAGTTTGCGCTGCGGGTGTGGATGAGGGTCGGCAGGCGGAAGGTCGGCAAGAGCAACATCTCGCCGCACTTCGCGTCGATCTGCCGAGGGCTCACGTGGCTCTCCAGGTGCCAGGGCATACAGTACTCGAGCTCCCGCCAACCCCACTCGTAGAGCGTCGGACTGAACATCTCGAGCTTCTTGGAGGGGGTCCGGAAGCCCACCTTTGCCTCGCCGTCGACCTCGACCCCGTCGGCTGCGGGCGCCTCGTAGGGCAGGTAGTTGTCCCGGACGACCTCGAAGGCGCCGTACTTCTTCATGTAGGCCAGCGGCGTCAGCCCTTCGGCGCGCGCAGCCTCCGGAAGCCCCGGCACCGAGTGCTCGAAGATCCAGCCCCAGTACTCGTCCATGGTGATCGGGCGGTTCGGATCCGCGGGGCTCTGGAAGTGCTCGCGGATGCCCAGGCTCCCGTCCGGGTCCATCTTCCAGCAGAGGTCGATCCAGAACTCCGCCTCCTCCCACACCTCGCCCGGATTCGCCTCGTAGGTGCGCTCGATCGTCTTGCCGGCACGCTCCATGGCGACCCGCCGCACCGGCTGACGGAACCCGATCCACTGCCCGGCGTGGGTCTCCTGGCTCATGATGTCGTGCCGCTCCGCCGAGTGGCCCATGGGCAGCACGTAGTCGGCGAACCAGGCGCTCTCGTTCCAGGTGGGGGTGAGCGCGACGTGCAACTTGATCTTCTCCTCGTCGCGGAGCGCCTCGAGCCACATGAACCCGTCCGGGTTGATCCACATCGGGTTGTAGACGCGCGTGAAGTAGACGTCGATGTCCCCGCGGCCCTCTTCCAGGAAATGAGGCAAGAGGAAGCTCATCTCGTACATGGCGAACGGCCACTCGTGCGGGAGGTGCAGCTCGTTCCAGGCGTTGAAAGGCTTGGGCTGAGTGATCGGCTTGGGAACGAACTTGTTCCAGTTGTTCATCGAGGTGCCGCCTTCGGTCCCCACGCTCCCAGTGAGCACGTTGAGGAAGAAGAGCGTCCGGGCCACCTGCCAGCCGCCGCGGTTGCCCATCGTGGCGCTGCGCCAGGTGTGGGTGGCGAGCCGATCGCCGGCGTCGGCCACAGCCTCGGCGGCCTCGCGGACACGCTCGACGGGGACGAGCGCCTCCTGCGCGGCTCGATCAAAGGTGAACTCGCCGTAGAGCGCCTTGAGCAGGCGGTCGAAGTCGTCGAAGGACCACGCGCCTTCGGCCTCTTTGCGCGCGACGGCCTCCTTGGCGACCCGTGCGGCCTCCTCGTTGGCTTCGGCGGCGAAGCGCGGCGCGTTCTCGAGCGTCTGCTCCCAGTTCACCCAGCGACGGACGAAAGCCTTGTCGTAGAGGTCGTTCTGGATGAGGTGGTTGGCGATCGCCAGGAGCACCACGGCCTCACTCCCCGGCCACGTCGGGAGC
The DNA here is from genome assembly GCA_027009115.1 of Polyangiaceae bacterium. Lineage (GTDB taxonomy): Bacteria > Myxococcota_A > Polyangia > Polyangiales > Houyiibacteriaceae > JALVDI01. The sequence continues at coordinate 6,408 of JALVDI010000589.1, forward strand.
CACACGTCGGCCCGCGACGCCGTGTTGCTCAGGCGCGGGTCGAAGACGATGAGCTTCCCGCCGCGCTTCTTGCTCTCCATGATGCGCTGCGCGTGCGGGTTGAAGTAGTGCCCGCTCTCCAAGTGCGCGCTGACGAGCAAGGTCGTGCGCGCCTTGGCGTAGTCGGGGCTCGGCCGGTCCGAACCGGTCCAGACCGTGTAACCCATGCGTGCACCGGCCGAGCAGATATTGGTGTGACTGTTGTGGCCGTCGACGCCCCAGGCCTGAATGGTGCGGTTGGCGAAGTGGTCCTCCCCCGGCCGCCCCACGTGGTACATGATGCCGTCGCGCCGACGCTCGCGACTCGCCCGCATCTTGGCGGCGATGTCGGTGAGCGCCTCCTCCCAGGACACGCGCTTCCACTTTCCCTCGCCGCGGGCACCGACGCGCTTGAGCGGGTACAAGATGCGCTCCGGGTCGTAGAGCTGGTTGTGGGTCGCCGGGCCTTTGGCGCAGTTGCGTCCGCGCGACCCCGGGTGCCGGGGGTTGCCTTCGAGCTTGCGCACCTCGAAGGTCTTCTTGTCGACGTATGCGAGCAGGCCGCAGGCGCTCTCGCAGTTGAAGCAGATCGTCGGCACGAGCGTGTACCGGCGGGCGACTTTCTTGGGCCACGCCTTCGAGTCGTACTCGACCCAATCGTCCCAGCGGTCCGGCGGCGGGTACTGGGAGATGCGCCCGTCGCCATGCTCGACGACTTCGAGCTTCACGGGACGATCGGGCGACTCGTGAAAGCTCGGCATGCGCATCCGCCCAGGGGCGGCGTCGACGTCCGCGGGCGGAGTTTTTCGCTCTGTCTTCAGCTCTCCGTCGGCTGCCGACGCGCGGCGGCGATGACCGAGGGTGAGCAACTTCGCGAGGAAGGATTCGGCGTCAGCGTAGGCGGTCATGAGTTGGGCACCTCCTGTGGCGCCATGACGAAGGCGTGCTCGTAGGCGTACAAACCGATCGCGGTGAGCACCCCCGCGGCGGCGGCGGCCGCCGGCTCGCCCGCAAAGAGAAGCCCCAAAGGCAGCAGGTGCCCCACCAC
>JALVDI010000590.1 GCA_027009115.1 Polyangiaceae bacterium
GGAGCGTGCTTTCGTCCACCGGTGGATTGTAGCGTTGTCGAGGGCGGGTCGCTGCGAGCCCCGGCCGCCGGAGGGCTGGGGTCCGCGGGCGCTCCGGCTTGGCGCGCCAGCCAACACACCCACGCCGATGGTGGAACGCTTCGCCCCAGGGCCCACCGCGGTCCCGCCTCGGCTATGGTTGCGCCGTGGACTTCGAGAAGCTGGGCGCGTTCTACCTCGGGCGACGATACGACCCGCAAGCCGGGCTCACCGACGAGCCCCTACTCTACGACGCCGCGGACCTGACGACCCACGCGGTCTGCGTCGGGATGACCGGCAGCGGAAAGACAGGCCTGTGCGTGACGCTGCTGGAGGAAGCGGCGATCGACGGGGTGCCGGCCATCTGCATCGACCCCAAGGGCGACCTGGGCAACCTGCGGCTGGGCTTCCCCAAGCTCGACGCCGCCTCCTTCGCGCCGTGGATCGACGCCGCGGAAGCTGCCCGGCGTGGCATGACGGTCAGCGAGCGAGCCGCCGAGGTCGCCGCGCAGTGGAAGCAGGGGCTGGCTCAGTGGGGGCAGGACGGCGCGCGCATCCAGCGGCTGCACGACGCCGTCGAGATGCGCCTGTACACGCCCGGCAGCGACGCGGGCCTGGGCGTGTCGCTGATGCGTTCGCTCCGAGCGCCCGCCGATCTCGACGGCGACGCCCTCACGGAGCGCATCGACGCCACCGTCGGCGGTCTGCTGTCGATGATCGGCGAGGACGCCGACCCGGTGCAGAACCCCGCCCACGTCTTCCTGAGCAACGTGCTGCACCACGCCTGGAGTCGCGGCGAGAGCCTCCAGCTCGGGGACCTCGTCCGGGTCGTGATGGATCCGCCCATCGCGCGGGTCGGTGTCCTCGATCTCGACACCTTCTTCCCGCCCAAGGCTCGCCAAGGCCTTGCGATGAAGCTCAACGGCCTTCTTGCGAGCCCCGGCTTCGCTGCGTGGTTGCGGGGCGAACCCCTGGACGCTCAGGGGCTTCTCTGGTCACCCGAGGGCAAACCGCGGCTGAGCATCCTGAACATCGCGCACCTCGGCGACGCCGAGCGGATGTTCTTCATCACAGCGCTCCTGAACGAGCTGGTCGGCTGGATGCGTGCGCAGCCGGGAACCTCCAGCCTGCGGGCGATCCTCTACATGGACGAGGTCTTCGGCTTCCTGCCGCCGGTGGCCAACCCGCCCAGCAAGCGCCTGTTCCTGACGCTCCTCAAGCAAGCGCGGGCCTACGGGCTGGGCCTCGTGCTCGCGACCCAGAACCCCGTCGACCTGGACTACAAGGCGCTCTCGAACTGTGGAACCTGGCTGCTGGGAAGGCTGCAAACCGAGCGCGACGTGGACCGCGTCATCGGCGGCCTCCAGGGGGCGGCGCAGGCGGCGGGTCGGCCCCTCGACGAGCACGCTCTTCGGACGCAGCTCGCCGGCTTGAAGTCGCGCGTGTTCCTCATGAACAACGTGCACGAGACGGAGCCCGTGCTCTTCCACAGCCGCTGGGCGCTGAGTTACCTCCGTGGACCGCTGACCCGCGCGCAAATCCGAACGCTGACCGAGACCGAGCCGAAAGCGCGGGAGCGGGAGCCTCAGGCACCCCCCGAGCCGTCCTCGCCCGACGCCGCTGGACAGACGACACGGCCGGTCCTCGAAGCCGACCTGCCCGAGGTGTTCCTCGGTGAACCCGTCGGCGAGGTCACCTACGAACCTTTCTTCTTGGCGACGGTCCGGGTGCACTACGACCGCCGACGGCCGCCCGTGGATGCGTGGCGCACGATCACCCTCTTGGCCCCCGTCGCCGAGGACCCCGGGGAGACGTGGTCGCAGGCGGAGCGCCTCGATCCGGAGGCAACTCGCCCGCACGACCGACCGGCCGCCGGTGCGCGATGGGCCGAGCTTCCCCGCGGGGCGCTCTCCAAGCGCGCCCTTCGCAGCGTGCGCTCCAAGCTGAAGCAGCACGTCTACCGGGCTGAGAAGCTGCGACTCTACCGCTGCAAGGCGCACCGGCTCAGCAGCACGATCGCCGAAAGCCAGGACGCCTTCGTGGCGCGGGTGCGGCAGGCGCACCGCGAGGAGCGGGACCGTGCCCTCGCCAAGGTTCGCGGGTCCTTCGAGAAGAAGCACCAGGCGTTGCTGCGCAAGGTGCGCCGGGCCCGAGACAAGCTCGCGCGGGAGCGGGCGCAGGCGAAGGACAAGCAGCTCGACACGGCGCTGAGCGTCGGCACGGCGGTAATCGGCGCGCTCTTCGGCCGCCGCACGACGCTCTCAGGGCACGCGAGCCGCGCCGCCACCGCCGCCCGCCGAGGCTCGCGGGCCCTCAAGGAGCAGCGGGATGTGGAGCTCGCCGAGGCGAACCTCGCCGAACTGCAAGCAGAGGTCGAGGCGCTCGAAGAGGAGCTCAAAGTGGCCTTGGCCGAGGTGCAGGAGCGCTACGGCGAGCTGCCCGAGATCGAGGAGGTCGAGGTGTCTGCCAAGAAGGCTGACATCGAGGTGGCGACCCTCGCGTTGGCCTGGCGCCCTCGCCCTCCGACGCGCGCCTGAGGTCGGTCGCGGTCAATCGCCGAGGAGCGACTGGGCAAAGGCGTCGTTGGCCGCCAGGGCCAGGGCCACGGAGACCACGAGGCCGATGGTCACGTAGAAGAGGTCCTTGCCGGCCAGCCTCAGAGCGTTCTTCATGCCGGTGCCGCTCGCGCCGCGGAACGTCATGGCGATCTCGCGACCGGCGAGCAGGCCGACAAAGACCCAGGTCGTGCTCATCGGGATCTTCGAGTGGATCTTGAAGACGTAGAGCACGATGGCGTAGACGAGGTCCACGATCGTCGCCGCGCGGATGTCGGTGATGCGCGCCTTCTCGTCGACGACGCGCTGCACGCGCTCGCCGCCGATCTTGAAGAGCAGCCCCAGGCCGCCGAAGATGACCCCGGCGAAGGCTACGAACTCCCCCACGGACAGCGTCCGCGGCAGGTAGACCGCGACGTTGGCCGCATCCTGCATCAACCACACGGACCAGAGCGCGCCTGTCGTACACCACTGGGCGACGCGCCAGACTCGAGCGGGGGGGCCGTTCTGCTGCAGCCGGTCGAAGGCCCGGGAGACCGCGAGCCAGACGACCATCGCCGTGACGAAGGCGACGCCGTAGCCGGCGAAGCTCTTGAGCAGGACCTTTCCGACGCCAGACGAAGTGGTCGCGAAGCAGGTGAGGATGAGAAACGTCGTCGAGACAGGGATGCCCGCCCGCGTGAGGAGCAGCAGCACGATCGGCGCGGCGACCTGAAGGTAGGTGAACGAGGTCGGCGTCGTCTCGAAGCCCTTGGAGGCGAGACGCTGAAAGGTGACGTCGCCGCCGTAGCTCATCCAGCTGTAGCCCGCGGTGAGCAGGAAGATGCCGCCGATCCAGGCCCATAGCTGCCACCAGGGGCGGTCGCGGTTGGAGCCGATGAAGGTGCCCAGGGTCTGGACACTGTCGTTGGCCACGGCCGAGTAGCCTGCGATGAGAAAGCCCACCCAACGGGCGATGCCCGCGTAGGGGTACGTCAAGCCGACGACGACCAGCGCCGTCGCGACGAGGGCGAGGAAAACGCGCTCGCGCTCGACGAGGGTGACGAAGAGACCTCGCTTCTTCATCAGGCCGCCGATGGGCGCCGGGACGTTGACGTGGGTGCTCATGGCTCCGAAGGTGCGGTCGGTTCGTGTGGCTGGGGCAACGGCTCTGTGACGGCTGCGTGACACTCGCGGGCGCGCGTGAGGATGCTCACCGAGAGCTCAAAGGGAAACCTGGAGCTGGAGACGAACGCGGTGCTCGCCTTCGTCGATCGAAGCGTTCCAGAGCCGTGCGTAGTCGAGCTGCACTTTGTAAGGGTGCTGGGCCGCGTAGTAACTGAAGCCGGCGACCAGCTCGTTGCGGTCACCGAGGGCGGTGTCGCTCCCCACACCGCGGATGAGACCGTAGCGCAGCGCGAACTCCACAGGCAGCCGGGGCAGCAGGTAGCCGGCCTGGATGTGAAAGCCGTAACCGTCCCGGGGCGCGGCCGCCGGGATCGGCGCCCCCATCTCGTCGACGGCATCGCCTGGATTGCGGCGGCCGCGGCGCCAGGCGAACTCGGAGAGCACGGACAGGCCCCGAGCCATGAAGACGGCGTCGGCGAAGACGTGCTGGGTGTCCGTCGTGCCTCCATCCGCCGGCGCCCTCCCGCGGATGCCACGGTCCCCGCGGGCGCGGTCGATGTAGGCGACGCCGGCGCCGAAAGAGAGGCGCGGCCCGCCGCGCTCGAAGTCCGCCTCGCTGTAGTCCTTGAACATCCCGAGCGGCAGGAACTCCACGCGCGCGAGGTACATCATGCCGAAGTCGTCGAAGCCCTGACTGTCGCGTCCCCGCGCGATGTACATGCCGAGGTAGTAACGCAGCATGTTCAGGCCGAGGAAATCGCGGGAGCGCAGATCGAAGCCCATATCGCGGTCGAGGGTGAACTCCGAGTTGAGCAGCGCGCGGTCGACGAGCTGGAGATTCCCCGACGAGATGACCCGCTGCCGGTTCGAGGGAACCTTGTACTGGCCCACCCGGAGCTGAAGGTCGCGCAGATGCGTGAAGTCGACGTAGAAGTCGAGGAGTGGCGATCGGCGCGGGCGCCGCGCCAGCGGGTCGTCCGAGGTGTTGTCACGCACGCCCACGTCGTTGGGTGAGACGGCGAGCTCGAACTTGTACCGCACGTGCTCGCTGAAAGTGTGCCCATCGAAGACCACGCGGGCGCGGCGGATCCGAAGCTGCTGCTGCCACTCCCCGTCGCCTTCGGCGGTCCAGCGAAACTGGACGCGGACCCGTGTCCGCAGCCGAAAGCGACCGTCCGTGCTGTTGATCTCGAGGCCTTTGCCGGGCACGAAACGCAGCCGCTCGAGGTCGACGGGGTGCGGCGCCATCCGCTCCGCCTCACCGGGCGGTCGGAGCTCGCCCCTCGCCTCCTCCTCGGCTTCGGCGACGGCTTCGGCGACGGGGACCGCGACCGGCGTGGGTTGAGGAACGGTCGCCTGGGGCGGAGCGTTCCGTGGCCGGGACTCGGAGCGCGCGCCAGGGCGCGGCACGCCGGAGGACCGCACGGGCGGCTCCTCGGAGCGACCCGAGGGGCTCGGCTGCTCGTCCTCGCCCGGCACGGTCGTCACGTCGCTGGGCCCGTCCGGGGGCGCAGCGGCGCCCGCCGCATCGTCACCGGTGGACTCAGCGGCTCGCGGCTCGGACGAAGCGTCGCCCGGCGGCGGCGCGGCCTGCTGGCCGGCAGCGACGCTCGCCGTGAGCACGAACGCCATCGTGAGGAGGGAGCAGATGAAGGTCGCGGGGGTCACGGCAGCGTGGCTACGGGCCCTGTGTGACTTTGGCGTGACAACTCTGTGCCGGCTCCAGCACACTCACGCGGCGGTCGGGTCGTTCGCCATCCCCTCGTCCCCAGCAGCGGCTCGATCGGCGCGGGGCAGGACCACCCGAAAGACGGTCCCCTTCTCTTTGGTGCTCTCCACCGACACGCGCCCGTTCATGGCCGTGCACAGGTGCTTGACGATGGCCAGGCCCAGCCCCGTGCCTCCCTCGCCGCGCGCCCGCCCCTTGTCCACTCGGTAGAAGCGCTCGAAGAGGCGCTTTTGGTGCTTGGGTTTGATCGGAGGCCCGGGGTTGTGGACCTCGATGGCCACGGTGCCCCTGGTCGCGCTCGTGCGGACACGGACCCTCGCCCCCTCTGGGCTGTACTTGATGGCGTTGTCCACGAGGTTGATCAGGATCTGGTCGAGGCCTCGCTCGCTGGCGAGCGCGGGGGGACACTCCCCCGTCGGCTCGAAGACGAGCTGAATGTCGCGCTCGTTGGCCTTGGAGGTGAGGCCCCCGATCACTTCGCCGATCACCTTCTCGACATCGACTGCAGCGAGCTTGATCTCCTGATCGGGCGACTCGGCCCTGGAGAGCTCGGCGAGATCGTCCACGAGCGCTTGCAGGCGGAGCGTGTGACGGATGATCACGTCGACGAAGCGCTTGGCCGCCTGCGGATCGTCCAACGCCCCGTCCCGGAGCGTCTCGCTGAAGCCCCGGATCGCCGTCAGCGGCGTCCGCAGCTCGTGGCTGGCGTTGGCCACGAAGTCGCGCCGGATTCGGTCGAGCTGCTTGAGTCCCGTCACGTCGTGAAGGACCGCGATGACCCCCGCCTGCTCGGGCAGCGGGGCCACCTGCGCGCTGAAAAAGCGCTTCTCGCCGCCGACCTTGATCTTGAGCTCGACGTGGATGGGACGGGCTCCCTTGCGGGCTTGACGGACCGCCTCGTGGAGCTTCTTCGAGGGGATCGCTTCGATCGCCGTTCGGCCCCGGGGATCGACCTCCACGAGCTGCTCGAGGGCATGATTGGTCTGTACGATCCGACCGAGGGAATCGGTGACGAAGACCGCCTCGACCATGGAATTCAAGATGGTGCGCAGCCGATCCCGCTCTTCTCGCGCCGCAGCGACGCGCTCGGCGAGAGTCTCGGCCATCCGATCGAGGGCGCGCCCGATCTCTCCAAGCTCATCGTTTCGGCGGCTGTGGCTGCGCACCGAGAGGTTCCCATCGGCCAGCGCGCTGGCGATCCGGGTCAGCTCCCCGGCCGGTTCGACGAGGGTGCGGCTGAGGACCACGGCGAGCAGGAGCGCGATGAGCAGCGCCATCACGCCTCCGACGACGAGGAGCTCACGGATCGCCGAACGCATCTGCTCAGCCGTCCGGGTCGATTGGGTGAGCTGGACGAGGTAGCCGCCGACCCGGCCAAAGGCGACCCGCACATCCCCGTCCCGAACGGCGAGGATCGGTGCGCCCTGAAGGAAGCGACGCAGCAGCGCCCGACGCACCGTCGGCGCGGCGAGATCGAGGTCCGGCCCATGGACCCCGGAGTCCGCGAGGGGGCGCCCCTCTTCGTCGACGAAGGTCACCCGGCAACCCGTCTCGGCGCCAATGCGGGCGGCGACCTGATCCGGCGACTGCCCTTCGGCCAGGCCTCGCGCGATCTGGTCGAGGGCGTCGGCCAAGGTCTGTTGCGCGAGCCGGTCGAGGCGATAGTCGACGAGCGGGTCCTCCAGCAGGATCAGCGCGAGGATCAAGGCACCAATCGTCGTCGCGATCGCGCTGATCAGGCTCCGTCGAAGGCCTCCGGCGGGGGACATGCTCCGCGTATCGTAGCAGTGAGCTTTGAGCGCTGAGCTTTGAGCGCTGAGCGTTGAGCGTTGAGCGCTGAGCTTTGAGCGCTGGGGCGGTCGGGCGGTGGTCTCACGGCTCATCGCTCACAGCTCACAACCGCGACCGGAGCGAGCTCAAAGCTCACAGCCGCGAGCGGAGCGAGCCCAATTCCCACCGGGGGAGCGCCGCTGACGGGCGCACCCGGCCTCGTGGGAAGCCGGGTGCGCCTGCGATGACCGACCGCGATCTCTCGCCGGCCGGCGCGTTCGTGGGACGCT
>JALVDI010000591.1 GCA_027009115.1 Polyangiaceae bacterium
CTTGGTCCCGCGAAAGCGCCCCAGCTTGAGCATGCCCTGCGGGTAGTCCGGCAGGAACCGCGTGCCGTAGAGGATCTGCGCGGCCTGGGTGATCACACCGTCGCGCCTGAGGCCCAGCCGATCGAGGATGTCGCCGACGTCGGTGCTCGTGCCCGCCGAGATGCGCCGCTGCTGGATCGCGGCCTCGCGCGTGCGCAGGATCTCCTCGTAGTCGAGGTCGCCCAAGGTCACGTCGACCGCGGGCTGGTTCTCCCAGCGATGCCGCGCGTGGGCCCGCTCGAGGAGCATCCTGTCGTAGCGCTTCTGGGGCATGACCGAGGTCGTGCTCTGCACGCGCTGGTACGGCCGCCCGTCGAACACGAACGGCCGGGTCTCCTCCTGCGGCTGCACGCCGAGCACGATGAGCTTCTTGTCGCCGCCCGGGAGGTCCACGACCTCGACCTCCACCGGTGCCGGTGGCTCGAAGCGGTCGAGCATCGCCGCGATCTCGCGCCGTGTCTTGTCCGAGACTGCCTGCCCGAGGATCTTCCCGTCGTCACCGACGCCGATGACCACCTTGCCACCCTTCCCGTTGAGGAAGGCGCAGAGCGTCTTGCCAGCGGCGTTGAGTTGCGCTGTCGAGCGCTTCAGCTCGAGGGTCTCGGACTCGCCCTTCGCGAGGAGACGCTCGGCGTCGCCGACGCTCATGGCGATCCTTCGGCTGCCTGGAGCATGCCGCTCTGGAGGAGCTTCCAGACGAGATCCTGTTCATCCAGGGACCGAGACCCAGGTGTCCAGGTGGGGCCACTGAGCCTCCGGTCCTGCTGCTGCCCCGTCATGTCCCACCCGCCGATCGCTTCTTGGTCGCCGCACATCATCACGCCAGCGCTGACGAGTGCGTGTGCGGCTGGGCGGTTGGTGATGACTAGTGGATCGTTCTGGTCCAGATCTACATTGGCGCCGAACAACGTCGTGGCCGGCTCCATGGCGACTCGATCAAGACGGCCCAGACCATACCGGGTGTCACCACCGATGAACACCGTGCCAATCGCTGAAAGCCGGCTCTCGATGTCGTGACCCTCCCGAAACAGGACGTACCCGACCATTGCCACGGGACCCGCAGGCTTTCCGTCGTCAAGGCGCCAGTGCGTCTCCAGGCATTCGGTCTCCCGGAGGGAGCCATCGAGTGCTGAATCGCTGTCTGGATCGATGGCCGTTCCCGGTCGCGTCCAGAGGAGCCGACGGCGGAAGCGTCGATCAGCGAGCGCGCTATCGTTGCCATCCCGCACCCAGATCAGACCATCGCCGTCGCGGTACTGGGGGAGCCAGACCCACCAGTCCTTGTCGGCGAACTCGGCCGGAAAGAGGTACGAGAGGCGGACGTGCTCGCGGATGTCGGCGCCGACCTCGCGATACGCCGGTACGCCGTCAGCCTCATGCCGCGCGAGCTCAGCCGTGAGCGCTCCCCAGAGCGGCCGCGCCGGCACGTAGATCCGGCAGCGGTTGAGGGCACCAGACGGCGCGCAGCCGATGAACAGCGGGCTGGCCACGCGCCACGTCCAGCGGTGCAGGCTCCAGATCACCCGTTTCCTCCCGAGCTCGCACCAGCCTTCGCGTGATAGCGGCCGTAGATCAGCGACTGGCGCAACAGGTCCCGAGCGAGTAGCAGCTTGTCGATGTCCCCCGAGAGGTCTTGGGTGGCCCTGAAGGCGTCGTTGTCGGCCCCGAACCCCCCCGGCAGGTGCCCCTTCAGGAACTCGCGGCACGAGTTGATGATCCGCCGCCGCTCGTTCTTCTGGTTGAGGTAGAGGAAGAAGGCGTACACGCCCTGCTCCTCAAGGACCGAGAGCGCGTCGGTGAGCGTCTTGTCGTCGCTCTGCTTCGCGAGCTGCGCGCCGAGCTTGGCGCACTCCATGTCGAGGTTGGTGGTCATCTACTTCGCCTCCGGAGCGCTGTCCTGGTTCTGCGACGGCGCGGGGCCATTGAGCACGCGGATGCGCCCCATGCCGCGGCTGCCCATGCCGCCGATGCCCAGCGCCTCCAGGTAAGGGAACCCGGTCCTGACGACGTCGCGGACTGCGTGGATGCTCGCCACCGCCTCGACGACGGCCTGGCCAATCCGGAAGTGGCTCGGGTTCCGGCACGTGACGTCCCAGAGGAGCACGGTCCCGCGTGGCAGCGCCTCGTAGGTGAAGAGAGCCCCTTCCTCGGCGGTACCGGTCGCCGGATCGATCGCGACCGACGTCCGCACCTCCAGGTTGCTGTTGACGACATGGCTCAGGAGCTTGTCGGACACGATGCCGAGGCGGTCCACGATGTACTTGGGCACGTGAAGAGCGTCGAGCGCGGTCGCGACCTTCTCCATGTTGTGTTCATTCACCGGCAGGAGGAGCCACCCCAGATTCAGCGGGTCGTCCGAGGACTCAGCGAGGTGGAGCACCTTGTCCGCGACGTCCTTGAAATCCCCAAGCCCCTCGATCAACCGGAGCGCCCCCGGTGCGGTGATCCAGATGGGCCCCGACCGGGTCGCGACCGGGAACAAGATTACATGCGCATCGCTCAGCGACGCGAGCCCTGCGAAGCCACCGTGGTCACCACGGGCGAACCCGAAGACCGTGCACACCTTGCAGGACGACTGGCCGCAGTGGCCTGAGCCGTCGCGGCGTGGCTGGCCCTGGCCCGCGCAGTCGGGGTAGTACGGCTTGTTCTTGCCGTTCACTTGGCGTGGTTTGCCGCTGGCCGCAGCCTCTTCGTGCATGGCCACGTAGGTCCGAAGAACGCCAGCCATACTAGATCCAGGGATCTTCGGCACCTTGGTCACAGGATCGCGGACAATGGTGTTGTCGACACGCCCGAGACGTGCACCGCCGGTGCCCACATGTACCGGGTCCACGGCTATTGCCGCGGTCGGGAAGGACTGAAAGCTCTTGTCGCTCATGCACGTTCCTCCAGCGGTTCTTTGAGGGCTCGCAGGTGCCATTCGAGGGTCTGCTCCAGGGCGCCGCAGGCGGCCGCTTCCACGAGCGCATCCAGAGCGGCTCCCCGCACGCCAAGACGCTCGGCCAGGACGGGGCGGGTAAACTCGGTCCACGCGTCAGCGGTCACCGCCAGGGCGCCCACGGGGTCTCGCCACGCTTCTTTCGTCGCCGCCAGGACAGCCCAGGCGGCGCGGAGCGCGGTGGTGCTCGGCGCCTCTCTCTTGAGCAGCGCCCAGACTTCGCGAAGCCGGGTCCAGTTGCCGAGGTAGCTCACCCGGACCGGATCGAAACGGACCGCCGTGCTGTCCATGAACTGCAAGGCGATGCGGGAAGGCGAGACTTCGACGCCGTCGCCAGGTCGAAGGTCCATTACGTGTCGGTACACCGCGCCACTGGGTGTGGCGAAGTCGCGGGCGTGGCGCACCGTCGCATCCTCCGTTCGCAGGAACGGGTAGAACGTGTCGACACGCCCGTCCGGAACACGGCTCGAGACCAACGCCAGCTCGCGACCCCCGTCCGGCCGGACAAGCCTGAGCGACGTCACACCTTCGCGCGTCCTCGCCTCGACGACGCGCCACCACTCGGCGTCTCCGTCGCCGAGCTGCTCCTCGACGCTGCGCGCAGCCTCGATGACAGCCTGGAACGGAGTCATGCGCGGGAACGCTACCACCCCCACGCGCAGCGGCATCCGATCGGCGACCCGTGCGAATTCCTCCTCCCACTTCTGAACCGCGGCGTCGATGCAGGCGTTAACGGCGCTGAGCGGCACAAGGACCCGGCAACGCGCGGGAGTCTGGTCAAGGACGACGAGCGGCGAGTACGTGCCAAGCCCCGGTGCATCCCGTACTGACGCCGGGCTGAGGGTTCGTTCCTCACCGTCGTCGCCCGTCAGCTTCAACGGCTCGTTCCGGAGCGCCTCCTGCAGCGTCGCCGTGGAGTCGTGCTCGTCCATGACGCGCGCAAGGTTGCAGATCGTCACGAAGTCGTTGGTCGACGCGCGATACAGCACCTCGTATGGCGCATCGCGATACCGACCTGCGTAGGTCTCGCGATCCTCCCACTGCTGCTGGCCGGCGCCGGCAGCCGTCAACACGAGGCGGCGGGTGCGCCAGCGGTTCGGGTTGGACGACGCCATCTCCCGGAAGCGATGCACGAGCTCGGCGAAGAATGCCTCCGCGGTCCGCCAGAAACGGTACGTCCGCCCCGGAGAGGCGTTCTTGCGGAAAAGCTGGTGAGCCAGCCACAGGGCGCGCGTCTGGTCGTCCATGCCGGCGTCGTTCCACGCCGGAGCGTCGGACCGGTCCTGTACCACCTTATGAAAGAAATCCGGCCAATACGTATCGTAGCGATAACCGTCCTGGAGTGAGGCAAGCACGAGGTTCTGGGCGTCGTATGCATCGAGCTGCGATTCGATGTAGGTCCGAAGCGATTGGAAGGGATGGTGTTGTTCAATCGGATTGACCATCCTTTTTCGCTGGGATGCGTTTCGTTGCCAGTATTCTTCGAGCACCGGGTTGAACCGCCGCCAGTCCGCGATGCTCTGCGCCCGCAACGAGTCGATCCGCGAGCCATCGAGCCACGGGCCGAGGTCAAAGCCGAGCGTGATGAGTGCAACCCGGTCGTTTTCGTCGGCGACCTCCGAGATCCAGATGGTGTCCGACCCGGATGTCAGCCAGGAGTCGAGCCGCCCCTTCCGTCGCTCGCGACACACCTTGCATGCGCGCTGCTTCGACACGTTCGGCCCCTTCCGGTCGGGTTCCCCGTTAAACCGGAGGCGGCACACCGGACAGACGTGGCCGCGCGTCTCGTCCGCCTGCTGGATCGCCCACCGCCGGTGAATGGGCACCGCGACCCTACGGCGAGCCTCGTGCACCTCCTTGGCCATCGGAATCAGCGAGCGTGTCGAGGCCGAGACTCGGCACAGCGGTGGCGTCTCGAAGCGGCGATCCCTCGCGAGCACATCGATCATGTTCTCGATCGCGCCGCGCAGGGTCTCCGCACCCGCATCATCGAGGCTGCCGTCCGCTGCGCCGTCGAACCACTGCCCCGGAAACGAGAAGGCGAGCGTCTCGTCATCTCGGTACAGCAGGGAGCCGACGGCCAGGTCGACCTCGACGAGGCGGCAGACCTCGTCGAAGAACGACTCGATCTGCTGCTGAGCGCCGGCCCAGTCGCCGATCCGCACGGCGCGCGCCTCGTAGTGCTCGCTCCCGAACGCGACGGTGAGCACGCGCCACCGCGTCTGCGACTTCAGGTTCAAGCTCTGCCAGTTGGCGGCGGGGGAGAGCACCAGCCCCGCGGCAGCCGACTTGAAGAGCGCCGCAGCGACGTACGACTGGTCCCAGAGCGTGACGTCGTTGTTCGGCAGCCGCGTCTCGGCAAGGGTAGAAACGAAGGCTTGCCGTAGCCAGCCCTGGTTCCCGATCGCGGCGTCGCGCCATCGCCACCAGGGATCGACATCCGCCGGCGGCGTGGTCCCAAGGCGTTGCAGCTCGTCGAGGAGGTCGCCGACCCGTGCGATGAGCCGCGTCCACCCGGCAGCACCGAGGATCTCCGGAGGGTCCGCCAGCAGGTTGCGGACCGGATGCCCGTACGCTGTCGCGAGCCACATGTGCGTGGCGTCCTGGCCAAGGTACCTGGCCGTCTCCTTGGGGAGGTTCTTCTCGATGCCCGACGCCATCGCGTGACCGGCTTGGAGAAGACCGACGGCGTTCGGTCTGGGACGGCCGTCGTCGTAGCGCTGGAGGAACTCGCTCAGCTTGCTCGGCCATGTCCATCCGAGCGATGGAAACGAAGACGTGAGCCAGGACAGGCGCGCGCTCCAGTCCGGGTCGAGCTGCCGGTGCCAGTCCTTCTCTTTGTACGAAACGCCCGCGGAGCTGTGCCGGCGCAGGAAGTCAGGGTGGGCCTTGCCGGCCATGTGGAGCCAGCCGATGGCCTCACACGCAAGCAGCAGGGCGCGGTACGCGCGAAGGCTTTCCAACATATCCTCGGCCGTCTGCGCGGTCACGCCCCACCTCCCGTGGCGCCCAGGATCTGGGGCAACTCGGCCTTGAGGTCATCGACCCCACCGCTCTTGGACTCATCCTTGGACCGGATCTCGGCGTTGCGGACCTCGGCGAGCCCCCAGCCAGCCGTCCGCTTCGCCGAGAAGCCGTACACGGTCAGCAGTTTGTTCGCGGCATCGAGCAGCCGGCGCATCACATCCACAGGGTCGACGCGCTGCCGGTGCGCCTGTCCGGGAGTGGGCGCGTACAGCAGGTGCAGGGTTGCCCGGCGGCCGGCCGGCACGACCTCGTAGGTGATCGGCTGGGTGCCTGCGCGCCGGGAACGATCGTGGGGGTTGATGACCTCGAAGCCGACCTTGTCGAACCAGGTCGGGTAGGCCTGGAGCGCGCCTCGAGCGAAGTGGTCATCCTCGCCCTTGGCGTTTCCGAACAAGTGGACAATCCACGGGGGTTCCTCCCAGCCGTCGATCTTGCCATCGTGCTTGGCGAGGTGATCGAGTAGCCCGTGCTCCATGCGGCAGCTCCAGCGCAAGAGCCCCTTCCAGCTCGACGCCGACATGAAGGGGACGCCGAAGACGCGGTCCTTCCGCACGGGATTATCCAGAACGTGCAGCGGCCGGTCGTCCTTGGAGTACCAGGGCGTCTTGAGCTCGAAGGCGATATCGATCGCGAGCCACGTGGGGAGCCGGATGGGCGCAGCACGATCGATGCACAGTTCGTGCGGCAGGGAGACACGCTCCAGTGCAGCCACCCGGTCCTGGTAGCACCGCCTCGCGTTGTTCTTGCGGCGCTCTTGCTCTTTCTTGTCGCGCAGCCGCACGGCGGACGCAAACTGCTGCGTACATCCGTCGACGAAGCCCGACGCAAGGGTGGATCCGTCAAGAACGCCGGAGGGGCAAGCGGAATCCACTGCAAGTGCGCAGTAATGATCGAACAACATCACGCCATCTCCTCTGGGATGAGGAGTGCCTCCAGAACTCTGGTCCCGGTTACGAGGACGTCGTCGCCGACGCTTCCGCTTCCCCATGCTCCCTCCAAACGGTTCCGGATATCGTCGATCGTGACCGTATTAGGATTGACGAACCCAAACGTGCGCGCAGGCTCCTTGAAACTGAGGACCTTCTTGCTCTCGCCTCGGCCGCCAGCTAACCACCTACTCGCGGCGTCATTCTCCTTCGCCAGCAGGTCGCTCCAGCGCACGACGCGGCGTCCCTTCCGTTGCTTGATCGACTTGTCTTCCTTGCGGCCGAGAACGCGATTGAACGGGCAGTCCTTTCCATCCGCGCGCGTCAAGTAATGGTCCGCGATACACCAGAAGTTCCGGAGCGAGGCCCAGGCGAAGTCTCCGTGGTCTACACGCCGCCAGCGTTGATCGCCCACGTAGGCGCGCAGCCGTTCGAGACTCACCGCATCAATGCCGGCCGCCATTTCGATGCGAACGATGCCGTAGTCGCGGTGATGAGCCGCGTTCTGACGTCCCTTCTCGTCGCTCGGCTTGTA
>JALVDI010000592.1 GCA_027009115.1 Polyangiaceae bacterium
TCTTCGGAGCCGGCCTCTTCGGAGTCGGCTTGCCCTCTCGACCCTCGTCCCTCGACGAGTGGCGCTTCGTCGCCGCCGCTGCGGGCCTCGGCGGGAGCGGCAACGCCCGGTTCGGCAGCCTCGCCCCAGGGTTGGGTGGTGGCGACACCCACCGTCGCCGCGAGGGCCGCCAACGCGGCGACGGCCTTGGCTCCCGCCAGCCCCATGCTCGAGACGCCCGCGACCGTCCCTCCTCCAGCGACGCCGCTGGCCGCCACGGCGGTCGACGCGGCGCTGCTCGATGCGGCGGCGCTGGAAGCCGCCCCTGCCGTCGCTGCCGCCGTCCCCGTGGCGACCGCGCTCATGACGGCCTCCCTGACCCGCGCCCGATCGTTCTCAGACGGCTCGTCGAGGGGTGCCGCGGCTTCCAGGATCGCGCGCGCCTGAGGGCTCAGCTCCTTCATCGCGTCCTCCTCTGGGCCGCCTGCCGCGCCACGACTCGCTCGAACGCTCGTCGCGCGAGCCGCAACCGCGAATACACGGTGTTCAACTTCGCGCCGGTTGCCTCGGCGATCTCCGGCGCGGTCATCTGCTCGAGCTCGGCGAGCACGAAGACCTCCCGCTGCTCGTCCGGCAGCGAGTCCAGGAAGGCATACAAGAGCATGGCCGCCTGCTGGCGTGCGGCGAGCTCCTGTGGGCTCGCGCCGGCACAGGGCGCCCGCTCGTCCTGAAAGGGCGTGCTCGCCGGGCGCCTCCGCCGGTGTTTCCGGCGGTGGTCGGAGACGACCCGGCGCGTGATGGCGTAGAGCCACGTCTTCAGGCTCGAGCGCCCCTCGAACTCGGGCAGCTTGCGGTGGACCACCACGAAGACGTCCTGCGTGACGTCGTCGAGGGCGTCGTCGGGACAACCGAGCCGACGCGCCGTGCGCCACACGAAGTCGAAGTGCGCTTCGTAGAGCTCGGCGAACTGGGGCACGTCGACGCGGGTCGACGCGCATCCCGCGCGGCGCGGCCGGGGAGCGCCGACCAACTCCGTGGCGGCCATCATCATCGTCCTGCTGTGGTCCCCCACGGTGTTTTCCGTCACCGAAAACCGAAAAACGCACCTCAACATACCATCGTCCGTCGATCTGGGCGGGTCCGACCCACGCGGCGTCCAGGAGCCGAGGGAATGCCGCAGGCCGCCTCCGCCCGGGAGCACCCTGCGGCGCATCGCGTCCGCGAATCGTCGAGGTTTCCTTGGCTGCACCACGCGGGGGCGTCTTCGCGACCGCGACGATCGGTCCTCGGGCCGTCAGAGGCGGAAGGAAACCCGCAGGGCCAGCCGACCCACCGTCGCCGGAGCCCGGTGTGCCTGTCCGACGCCCTCGATCACGAACGCGGGCCGCCAGATCGGTAGCCGCAGGTCGCCCTGCACGGCCATCGAAAAGCGATCGGTGGGCCGGAGCGCCAGCTCGAGTCCCGCGCCGGCGGCGAGCCAGGGGCTCCAGCCCGTCAAGGGTCGACTGACCCCCTGCGCCCGGCCACCCATCGCCCCCGCTTCGGCGGCCCCGAAGGGCGTGAGCTCCAGCGCGCCGTAGCGAAGCCGGTAGCCGAGGGTCGCGCGGAGCCCGACGAGCCAGAGGTCGGCGCGCGCGTCGTCCACAGTCGTCGTGCGGGGGAGCGCTCCGACGAGGCCGAGCCCGAGGCGGCCGCGGCGCGCCACCGACGAGGTGAGGCCCACCTCGAGCCCCAGGGCGGGTTTGGGCAGCGAGCCGAGCTCGACGGTGGCGCCGATCCAGAGCGCGGGGCGGCGGGCCGGCTCCTGCTCCTCGGTGGGCGGCGGACGCTGCGAAGGCC
>JALVDI010000593.1 GCA_027009115.1 Polyangiaceae bacterium
GCATCCCGCGCTTGAGCGCGGACGCTACTGACAGTGCACCAGGCTCGACGGATGCTGCCCGCTGCGCAGGACCTGCTCGGCGCAGGCGGGTTCGGCCCCCTCGCAGTGCACCAGGTTCGACGGATGGTGGCCCCGCTCGAGCAAGGTCACCGCGCACCGCGGTGGGACGTCCTGGCAGTGGACGAGGTTCGAGGGGTGGTGCCCCGCACGCAGCAGCGCGGCAGCGCAGTAGGGCTCGGCTCCCTCGCAGTGCGTCAGCAACGAGGGGTGGTAGCCGCGCTCCAGGAGCACCGAGCGGCAGCTGGGGGGCGGCGGAGGCGCCGCCTGGGCGTACACCACCGGCGCGGGGTAGCCTCGAGGGGCGTAGGTCGGCTGCGCGCTCACCTGCACCCCGACGGTGGGCGTCTGGACACCGACAGCGACGGGCGCCTGAACGGCCACCGGCCCCTGGACGGCCACCGTCCCCTGGACCATGCCCACCGGACGCTCGCTGAGCTGGGCCGTGTAGCTGGCCCGGTACCCGCGCTGGTAGGTCCCGACGTACACGGCATAGGTCCCCGCGGGAAACTGGCCTTCGAGGCGCGGGTTGCGCCCCTCGCCGCCGTCGTCGTTGCACCAGACCTGCCCGTCGGGGGTGACGATGGCCAAAGTGGTATCCGTACCGGAGAGGACATCGATCCGGAAATACGGCATCCCAGCGGGCAAGGTCACGATGTGCTGTGGCTGCTGCGCCCAAAAGCCAGGGCAACTATCCGGGAGACCGAGTTGCCGCGAGGGCACCTGCCCGACGACGAAACCCGGCATCGAGTAGGGGGCAGGCATTGCGCCGGCGGTGAGCACGACGGCCTGCTGCTGCGCTTGCTGCACGTCGAAGCCCATCTGAGCGACGACCACCGGCTGCGGCACGCCGACGATGACCGGAGGCTGGGCGGTGACGCGCACCCGGTGCCGAGGGTGGACCACGTGAGGCCGCCGGTGCTGCGCCCGCCGCTGCTGCGCCCGCCGACGCTGGGCCTGCCGGCGCCGTATCCGAGCCTGACGCCGGCGATGGCGACGGTGAGCCCGCCGATGGGCCCGCTGAGCGCCCCGGAGCGTCTCCGCTCGCTCGACGCGGCTGGCATGCGGCGGCTCCGCGAATACCGGCAGCGAGACCCCGAAGGCCGTGGCGAACAAGGTCGCGAGCATCAACTTCCTACGCATCTCCTCACCTTTCCTGCTCAGGTGCAGCGCGGCCCGACTCAGCAGCTTTCGTGCCACCCGCCGCCAGGGCCCGCGTGTACCCAGGGTGCGACGCCGTCACGCGGCGGGCATTCACCATCCCCGGCGGCCGTGTCCCGCCGGTCACAGGCGCAAAGGTAGCGCGAGTCCACAGCGGCGCACCACACCCGGGGTTTTCACGCGGCGAGTGGGACGGTACAGAGGAACGCATGCCGAGAACATTGGTCGTCGGAGCCAACCGCGGGATCGGCTTCGAGCTCGCCAAACAGCTGCGCGAAGTGCGCGGCCATCAGGTCATCGCCACCTGTCGGGGTCCCAGCGCCGAGTTGGCCGCCCTCGATGTGGAGGTCATCGAGAACGTGGACGTCACCCGCGACGAGGCGGTCGCGCACCTCGACGCCGCGCTCGGCGACCGCAAGCTCAGCGGCCTCTGGGTCGTGGCGGGGATCCTCGCGCGCACCCCCCTCGACGCCCTCGACTGGGACGCCATTCGCGCCCAGATGGAGGTCAACGCCTTCGGCGCGCTGCGCGTGGTAGCGACGCTTCACCGGCGCATCGTGGACGAGGGACGCCTGGCGCTCCTCACCAGCCGCATGGGCTCCCTCGCGGACAACGGCAGCGGCGGCTTCTACGGCTACCGCATGAGCAAGGCTGCGTTGAACGCCGCGGGCGTCTCCCTCGCCCGGGACCTGGCGCCCCGCCGCATCGCCGTCGGATTGTTCCATCCGGGCTTCGTGCGTACAGCGATGACCGGCGGCAACGGCAACCTCGATCCCGACGAATCGGCGCGCATGCTCCTCGACCGCTACGAGGATCTCGACATGGAAACGTCCGGGCGCTTCTTCCACGCCAACGGCGAAGAGATCCCGTGGTGACGGCGCCTCAACGGCCGTGACGGCGCCGCCCCGCGAAAAACGCAAGCAGCAGCAACGGCGCGACCCCATCGGCCGGAGCCACCGCCGAGCATGCGCAGCCTCCCCCGGCCTCACCGCGACCCGCGTCTGCCCCTCCTGCATCCATCGGAGCACCCGCGGCATCACGGACTCCGACGTCGGGACCGGCCGCGCCTCCGTCGGATCCACCGGCGTCGGACGAGGGTGTCCCTGCATCGGCGGGCGACGGATCCGAAGGGGCGTCCTTGAAGCCCTCACCGAGGGGCCACCCAGGGTTGCGTGCTGCGCTTCGCTCGTAGGCGCCCACGTCGGGAGCCCCGTCGTCGCGCGGGTCGCCGTTGAAGTCGTCGGCGGCGGCGTGGGCGGGGTCGGCGGCGTCGACGAGGGCGGACCCGGCCGGCGGGTAGACCCGACCTCCGGACGGATCGCCGAGGTCCTCGGCCACCCCCACGCCCGCCCTCGCCCCTCGCCCGCCCCCGCCACCGAGGACAATGTTGCCGACGAGGACAGCCTGCGCTGCCTCCGGCTCCCCCCCGCCCCATCGGATGGCCGTGCCCTCCGCGCAGTAGAACGCGTTGTTCGCCAACACGTTGCGCAGGCCCGTGATCCACTCGTTGCCGCGGAAGCAGGTCCCGCTCCCGTTGACGACCGTGTTGTGCAGGACGACGGCGTCCACGGTTCGGACGGCTTCGCCGGCGGCGTTGCGGCTAGGCTGCGCCTGGATACCGCTGTTGCCCGCACCGAGGACGATATTGTTCCGGACGATCGCCTGCCCACCGAGTTGGATGCCGTTGTCGTCCGCGTCCCAGACGAGGTTGCGCTCGATCACGTTGGGGCGCCTGCCGGCCATCGCGGGAAACGAGCTCACGAGGATGCCCGGGTACTTCGTCCGGACGATGACGTTGTCTCGGACGAGGTTGCCGTACGAGCCATACTTCAGCTCGATGCCGTCTCCCTGGCTGCCCGCGCGCGTGTCGTGGACGTAGTTGAGCTCGATGACGCTGTCGTAGATGCGGCAGTCGTCGCCGTTGCAGCCGAGGTACATGCCCTCGCCGGTGTCGCCGCCGACCCCGGTGTCGAAGATCTCGTTGCGACGGATGACGAGCGCCGCACAATCGCTGCCGCCACCGCCGCGGTTGCAGGAGATCCCCACATCGGCGACGTCGTGGATGCGCAGGTCCTCCAGGACCGCGTGATCGACGACCCCAAGCCGGACGCCGTGGCTTCCGCCGACGATCTCGAGGCCCCGAAGCTCGAAGTACGAGCCGTCGAGATCCATCACGTTCTGCGAGCGGTTGCCTTCGATGACGGGGCGGGCCTCACCGTCGGCGCCGCGCACGACGATGGGCATCTCCTCGGTCCCGTTCCAGGCAAAGCCCCAACGTCCGCCGGTGACGTAGCGCCCCTCGTGGATGACGACCTCATCGCCCGCAGAGAGGTCCGAGAGGACGGACCGAAGATCCATCCCCTCGGTGATCTCGAAGGTATCGGCGGATGCCACCGTGCCAATCAACCAAGAAGCGAACGCCCAGCTCCATCGTCGCATGGTCCCAAGGTACCGAGTTTTCCGACGAGCAGCGGCCCGGCCCAAGAGTTTCGCTTCGGGACCGACCCTCTCCCCTCGACAATGCTCGGCATTCCTTCGGCTCGCGGATGCGCCACCGGTCGGGGCCCGGTCTACGGATCGATCGACGATCGCTGTTGAGAAGTGCTGTAGGGCGCAGTCCGGCCCGGTCTACGGATCGATCGACGATCGCTGTTGAGAAGTGTTGTAGGGCGCGACGCCGGTGGCCCTGAGGAAGACGGCGAAGTCGGTGTCCCGCTCGACGACGAGGATCTCCCGGCGGCGATCGCCGTCCACGCGCACCGCCCCTGCCGCCCACTCCGGCTCGGGCGGGTTCCACCAGCGCAGCGGCTCCCGGGGCGCCATCGCGCGGGGGTCGTAGCCACGCCGGAGCTCTTCGACGGAAAACCCGCAGCTGCTCAGGAAGTCGCCGATCCGTGACTTGGGGAGAACGACCTTGGCGTGCATGACGAAGGTGCGGGCGTCCCCCGCGAGGTGATCGTATACCCGCACCGCACCCGCGGGCACCGCGCAGCCGGTCCAGCGCGCGACGCGCGCGAGGGGACCGGAAGGCTCTTCTGCGCAGCCGAGCAGTCCGAGGACGAGGCACGACAAGAGCGCCACGCGCGAGGCGAACGCGCCCCTCACGCGCTACTCTTCCATGGGCGCGAGCTCTTCCCCGCTGAGGATGAAGAACGCCTTCCCGTAGAGCTCGAGGAGCTCGAGGGCCTTGTCCATGTCCTCCCGGCTGTGCCCACGGGTGACGTTGAGGCGCAGCCGCTCCTCGCCCAGCTTCACGCCCGGATAGGTGATGGGCACCATCATCACTCCGCTCTCGAGCATCGCGACGTGAGTGAACAGCGCCTTGCGCTCCTCGCGGCACATCACCGGCATGATGTGCGTGTTGCTCTCGCCCAGATCGAAGCCGATTTCCGTCAGCGCACCGCGCATGTACGCGGCCTTCTCATGGAGCTCAGCGACGAGTTGCTCGCCGTGGTCCTCGAGCATGTCGAGGATCGTGGACGCGGCCGCGACGATGGGCACGGGCAAGCTGGCGCTGAAAAGGAACGAGCGCGCCATGTGCTTGATGTGGTCCACCGTGTCTCGGTCCGACAGGAGGATGCCGCCGATGCCGCCGAAGGTCTTGCTGAAGGTGCTGATCACGATGGGTATGCGCGAACCCAGATCGTACTTCTCGTGGATGCCCCGCCCCCCTTTGCCAAGGGTCCCGGTGCCGTGGGCGTCGTCGACGAGAAGCACCGTGTCGTCGAACTCCTCGCAGGCCTCGACAATCTCGCCAATGTGTGCCTCGTCCCCGTCGAGGGAGTAGATCCCCTCGACGCATACGAGGGCGTTCTTGCGCTCCCGCGTGCGAAGCACGCGCCGGAGCGAGCGCGCGCTGTTGTGGTTGAAGAAGCGAATCTCGCAGCCATTGCGCGGAACGCCGGCCGCCAAGAACGTTCCGTCGAGGATGCAAGCGTGGGCGAGGTTGTCGAGAACGACGGTCGTGTCCTTGTCGGCGAGCGACATGATCGTGCCGACCATGGCCTGGTAGCCGGTGGTGAAGAGCAGGCAGGCCTCATAACCAAACCAGGCGGCAAGGCGCTCTTCGAGCTCGACGTGCGCGGTGGTCGTCGCCTGGACACGGGAGGAGCTCAAGCCGCAACTGAACTTCTTGACGGCCTCGATGCTGGCTTCTTTGACCTTCGGGTGGGTCGTGAGCCCGAGATAGTCGTTCGAGCTGAAGTTGACGATGGGCTGGCCATCGATGGTCGTGTGCAACCCCCCCGACTCGAAGGGTCGGAAGTATGGGTACACCTGCTTTTCTTGCGCCTCGCGGATGCGCTCGAGCGCCGCGCGCGCTTTCTGTTGAACCCAGCTCGCCATCGTCTCCTCGAAGTGTCGGTGGGAAATGGCCCGCCTCTACGCGCGACGCAACACGACGGCGCTGGCGTTGCCGTAGTAGCCGACGGCGCTCACGAGCACCGTCTCCACGTCCTTGGGCGCAGGGCCGCAGAGC
This sequence comes from Polyangiaceae bacterium, assembly GCA_027009115.1. Taxonomy (GTDB): domain Bacteria; phylum Myxococcota_A; class Polyangia; order Polyangiales; family Houyiibacteriaceae; genus JALVDI01. The sequence continues at coordinate 5,696 of JALVDI010000593.1, forward strand.
ATTGGCGCAGGCGCGATACCCTTCATCCAGGCGAGGGCCGCGGCCATACCGAAGGCGCCGGCGGCTCCGAAGGTCTCGCCGTGCAAACGCTTGAGGGCGACCGCAGCGAGCCGCTCACCGAAGACCCCGCGCAGACCGCGGGCCTCCGCCGCATCGATCCCTTCGATGCCCCCCGCCGCCGCGCAGACGAGGTCGACGTCGTCGGCTTCGAGCCCCGCTTCGGCGAGGGCCCCCGCGCACGCACGCTCGACGGCGTCGCTCGACGCCCCCACCAGAAGCGCCTCGGATGCCGGAGGTTCGAAGGCCGTCCCATAGCCGAGGGCGTAGGCCTCCACCGACGCGCCGCGCGCCTGTGCGCTGCGGGGATCCTCCATGAGCAAGAAGGCTGCGCCTTCGCCCATCTCGACACCCGGGCGTTCTTCCTGCCCGACCACGCCGAGGCGCGCGAGGGCCCGAAAGAGAGGCTCGCTGACGACCTCTCCCCCGCCGACGAGGAAGGCCTTGGCCCGCCTGTGATGGAGGTGCGTGTACGCCGTGAGCACAGCGTCGACCGCCCCGCAGTTGCCGTCCACGATGGTCGTGTTCGGCGCGCGCAGCCCCTCCCAAATGCTCACGTAGCCGGCGGCTGCGTTGATCACCGTGTTCGGGAAGCGCTGAGGGTTGATGTAGCGCGGGTCTTCGAGCTCCGCGACGCGGTTGAGCTCGGTGATGGCATCCAGGGAGCCGTAAGCCGTCGCGCTGCACACGCCCACGTCCGTCGGCTGCAACGAGTCGGTCCACTCGCCCTCGCGCTTGATGCCGGCGTCCGCGAGCGCGAACTTCGCAGCGGTGATCAAGAACTTCGTCAGCCGGTCATAGGAGCGGTGTCCCTTCGGACCGAGGTACTGCTTCGGCTCCCAGCCCCAGACCTCCGCCGTGCGCGCATCGGCGAGGTCTTCACCGAGCACCTCGGACGGACCGCGGAACGCGAGATCGCGAGCCCCGGCCCCGAGCGAGAGCGCGTGCTCCCAAGGCTGCCGCCCGACTCCGAAAGGGCTGACGACGCCCGCGCCGGTGATCGCCAAGCGCATCGTCAGGCCTGCCCCACCACGTCCGGCAGCACACCGGGGCGAGCGAAGGTCACCACCGCGTCGTAGCCACCGAAGGCCAGCGAGTTGTTGAGCACCACGTCGATCTCGGCGCGACGTGCCTCGTTGGCGACGAGGTTCACGGCACACTCCGGATCAGGGTGCTGGTAGTGGATCGTGGGCGGGACGATTCCATCCTGAAGCGTGAGCACACAGCTGACGGCCTCGAGCGCGGACGCGGCACCCATGCAGTGACCGAGCATGCTCTTCATGCTGCTGACCAGCGGCTGCCGGCCGCCAAAGATCTCGCGAATGACCTTGGTCTCCACCTTGTCGTTGGCCGCCGTGCCCGTGCCGTGGGCGTTGACGAAGTGCACATCCTCCGGACGCAGACCGGAGGCCTCGATGGCGCGGCGCATCGCGGTGGCGCTGCCAAGCCCGTCGGGGTCCGGTCGGGTGATGTGGTGGGCGTCGCACGCCAGGCCATAGCCACCGAGCTCGGCGAGCACCGCCGCCCCACGCCGCACGACCGACTCCTCGGACTCGAGGATCAAGATGCCGGCCCCTTCGCCCACCAGGAGCCCGCGGCGCTCCTGGTCGAAGGGCTGGCACTTCTCGGGAGCCATCGCGCCGAGCCGCGCGAAGCCGGCGAACTGAAGTCGCTCGATGACCTCCGCCGCGCCG
>JALVDI010000594.1 GCA_027009115.1 Polyangiaceae bacterium
TCTCCGCGCTCACCACGACGGCCGCTGTCGCGCCCGAAGGGAAGCTCGCCAGCACAACCGCAGGGACCGTCCCGCTGCCCGTCGTCGGATCGAAGCGGCACTCGACGCTCGTCGATGCGGTGCCCGTCCCGGCCGCCGTCATCTGAACCACGACCTCCCCGGGCGAGGTGCCCATCCACGTGAACACGAGGTCCGAGCCGCGATCCACCATGCCGCTCAACCCCGGGCCCGTGAGGGAGACCTGGGCCGCTCCCTCGAGCGACTCGTCGAAGGAGGGGACCTCGGCACCGACGGCACGCATGCGCACGTTCGGCGAGGCCGTGTCCCACAGCAGGCCCGGCCCGCTCGCCGGAACATAGACGCCGGCGTCGTCCGGCGCGAGGGATGCGGTCGCGAGGCCCGTGATCGTGATCTCGCCTGCCGTCGGGAGCATCGGCGTCCCTGCGTCCGCGCCCGCGTCCGCCGTCCCGCCGTCGGAGGGGGAGGGCGTCGTGTCGGGGCAGACGATCACGTTGCAGGCGCCCATGTCGGTCCGGTCGCATCCGTCGTCACCGTCGCCCAGCGCGAAGCTCGCCGTCACCCTGTGGGTTGAGCGCTCCGACCCCAGGGGCCCGAAGGCCTCGCTGGTGGCGACCACCGCACCCACCCCAACGACGCCGGGCCCGGCGTCGAAGCCCGCGTCCGTGCCCGCGTCCGTGCCCGCGTCCGTGCCCGCGTCGGTAGCCGTGCCTCCGTCCCTGACCCCGGCGTCGAAGCCTCGTGGGACGCACTTGTGGTCGTCCGTACAGCGCTCGCCCAAGCGACAGTCCGTGTCGAGCGCGCACTCGGCTTTCCCGCCGCAGGCGAGGAGAGAGAGCGTGGACAACCCCACGAAAACGAAGTGGTGAACCCGCCGATCGCCCATGGTCACGGCCGGAGCGTAACCCATCGGACCGCTACTGCGCGAGGCTGGCGGCCGTGACACCCGCCATCTCGGTGAAGCCCAGGCGATACGCGGCGTTCTGCCCCTGTGCGTAGCTCCCGACCCAGATCCGATACTGCCCAGGCGGGAACGCACTGGCAACGGCCGGGTTCAGCCCCTCGGCGTCGTCGTTGCATAGGAAGCTCCCGCTGGGGGTGCGCACGACCAAGGTCGTGTCCTCGGAGGAATGGACGAGGAGGCGGAGGTTGGCGAAGTTCCCGCCGGCGACAAAGATGTGATCGGGCACCCGGGCGATCCAGCCGTTGCACTCGGGCGCCACGGTGCGGGCGTTGATGCTCCCGCCGGAGGTCCCGCTCACGACGTGGGGGTCCGGGGTGAAACCCGGGTTCAGGGTGAGCTGCCCGAAGTTGCTCTGGGTGCCCGTCACGTCCAGCTGCGCGACCCCGGCCCCTGGGGGATTGAGGGCCGGCACGGCCCCACCGCCCAGGCTCGCGGCCGTGGTGCTGGGGAGCTCGCTGAGACCGAGGGTGTAGGGAACGGTGGCTCCCCGATTGTAGGCGCCGACCCATACCCGATGCAGCCCGGCGGGCGCGGGCCCCTGAACGATCGGATTGCGGCCTTCGGTGTCGTCGTCGCAGACGTAGCTACCGTCCGGCCGCTGCACGACGAGGGTGGTGTCCTGGCCTCCGCCACTGACGACGAAGCGCAGGTTGGCGAAGTTGCCGCCCGCGTTGACGAGGTGATTGGGCTCCGCCGAAATCCACCCAGTGCACTGGGGGCTCAAGTTGCTGGCCTGCACCGGACCACCGGCCGTGCCGCGCACGATCTGTGGATCGGGCACGAAACCTGGCGAGACGTTGAGCGGCGCGCCCGGCGCCACGCCAGCACCCGGC
>JALVDI010000595.1 GCA_027009115.1 Polyangiaceae bacterium
CCAGGCGGCGTCTCGCCCCGCTTGCGTCACGACCTCCACGGCGGCGCGGGTGCAGACGCTCGTCGCGCGCTTCATGCGCGAGGCGACGATTTCGACCGGGGGCTTTCGGGCGAGCTCGTCACGGCGCCTGCTCAGCCAGGCCTCCGCGTTGGGGAACCCAGGCGCCCACAGCCCCCATCCTTCGACGGAGGCGCTCACCGCTCCGCCCTCTCGAAGAGAACGCTGCAGTTGCTCCCACCAAAGGCAAAGGCGTTGCTGAGCGCGTAGCGAAGCGGCCGCTCCAGGACCTCCCGCGGCAGCAGGAGCTCGATGTCCTCGTCGCGGGGCTCGCTGCCCACCGCTTGGGGGATCCACCCCTCCTCCAGGGCGACGATCGCGAAGATCGCCTCGATGGCCCCGCAGGCGCCGAGGGTGTGGCCGGTGTAGGCCTTCGTCGAGACCACCGGCACCGGGTCGGTGAAGAGCGCCTGCAACGCCTTCGCCTCCGCCGCGTCGTTGTAACGGGTCCCGGTGCCGTGGGCGTTGACGTAGCCGACGTCCTGGGGGGCCACCCCCGCCTGATCCAGCGCCTGGCGCATCGCCCTGAGCGCCCCCCGCCCCTCCGGATCCGGCGAGGACATGTGGTAGGCGTCCGAGCTCTCGCCGACGCCCCGGAGCCACGCCCGAGGGGGACCTTTTCGTTCGAGCAGCAGCAGCCCCGCGCCTTCGCCGACGTTCATGCCGGGCCGCTCGGCGCCGAAAGGTCGGCAGGGCTGTCGGGCCATGACGCCGAGGCTGTGGAACCCGCGGACCGTCGTGTGGCAGAGGCCGTCGGCGCCTCCGACGAGGACCGCGTCGACGAGGTCGAGGTCGAGCAGGCGCTGGGCCGAGGCGAAGACCTTCGCGCTCGAGGAGCAGGCGGTGCTCACGACGTAGCGCGGGCCCTCGATCCCGCTCAGCGCCGCGAGGGTGTCCCCAAAGGCGTGGAAGCAGTGCTGTCGGTGGTAGTCGTAGCCGGGCGGTGGCGTCGACGGCCGAGCTGCTCCGGCGCCGTACCAGTCGAAGTGGAACGCCTCCGTGCGGTCGATCCCGCCGGTGCTCGTTCCCAAGACGAGCCCGAGCCGGTCGGCGCCCCAGCGCTCCCGAGCGGCCTCGACCGCCGGTGCGATCTCGCGGAAGGCCAGGGCGGCGAGCCGGGCCGTTCGCGAGTCCTGGCCGCGGAGGGGCTCGGGGAGCGGCGGCGGCTCCGTCGGGAGGGTTCCGGTCACCGTCTCGAAGGGCACCTCGAAAGGGACCTCCCTCAGCCCCCGGTGCCCGGCGCGGAGCGTGGCGACGGCTTCGGCGGTGGTTTGGCCGAGACCGCAGCAGAGCGAGAAAGCGGTGATCGGGTAGGCGCGACGTGCCAAGGGGCCCTCGAGGATGGCGGCGGGCGCTGCCGCCGGCGACGGCGTAGGTCTAGGTCGAATTGGGACGGGGGGCCACCACCGAGCATTCACGGCGGGGTCCGCGGCCTGCGCTCTCGCTGAGCGAAGGGCGCTTTCAGGCCTTGCGAGTCGCGCGGCCGAGGCCCATAGCCAAGCTGCCATGAGTGACGTCCATCAACGCATCCAGGCGCTCGTTACGGAGCACCCCGTCGTCCTCTTCATGAAGGGCACCCGCTCCATGCCCCAGTGCGGGTTCTCTGCTCGGGTCGTCGAGCTCCTCGACGAGTACCTTCCCGAGTATGTGACGGTGAACGTGCTCGAAGACCCGGCTGTCCGCGAGGGCATCAAGGCGTTTTCGAGCTGGCCGACCATCCCGCAGCTTTACGTGAAGGGGCAGTTCGTCGGGGGCTGCGACATCGTCACGGAGATGGGGCAGTCGGGGGAGCTCGACGAGCTCCTCGGCGTGAAGCGCGCGGAGCTCCAGCCGCCGACGATCGCGTTGACGGACGCAGCGGTGGAGGCGCTCCGGCGCTTCGCCGGGGACGATGCAGACCTCACGGTCCGCCTCGAGATCACCCCCGCCTGGCAGTACGGCATGGACTTCGACGCCCCCCGTCCCGGCGACGTGGTCGTCGAGGCTGGCCCGGCCAAGGTGCTCATGAGCCGCGCCACCGCCCGGAAGGCGGACGGTCTCATCATCGACTTCGTCGAGGGCCCGGGCGGTTCGGGGTTCAAGATCGACAACCCCAACGAGCCGCCCCGGGTCAAGCAGCTCCAGCCCGAGGAGCTCAGGGCGTGGCTGGACGACGGCAAGGCGCTCCGCCTCTACGATGTGCGCACGGACGACGAGCGCGCGACCGCGTCCATCGCCGCGGCCGTGCCCTTGGACGACGCCGCGCGCGCCGAGCTCGAGTCCCTGGACCGCGACACGACCCTCGTCTTCATGTGTCACCACGGCGCCCGCAGCCAGCGCGCCGCCGAACAGGCCCTCGCCATGGGCTTCCGCAAGGTCTACAACCTCGCCGGGGGCATCGACCTCTGGTCGCAGCGCGTCGACTCTTCGGTGCCGCGCTATTGAGCGTGCCGGTCAGCGGGCGTTGAGGGAGTCTCTCAGCAGGACGTCGCAGTAGTAGCGCAGGCGCCGCACGAGGCGCTCCCCTTGGGGGCGCGCGTGGACGCCGCGGCGCAGCGCCAGCATGACCCGTCGCTGCAGCGTGTAGGAGTTGAGCACAGGCTTGGGGGGTGGCTTGCCGCCGACCTCGCGCAGGGGCTCCCACAGGCTCTCCCGTGGGGCTCCCCAGTCCCGCAGATCGTCGTCGCTCACGCGCGCGAGCATCTGCTCGGCGAGGGCGCGTTTGCGCGGGTCCGCGCCGAGCTCGGCGGCCCATTTGTGCACCGACGAGGTCGTCGGCCGCTGGCGCCGGTCGACGTTGATGGGGTCGCCCATGCCGGCCTTCATCTCGGCCCGCTGATAGTTCACGGCCTCGGGCTCGTGCTCGAGTCCGAGGAACGCAAAAACCCGCTCGAGCTCGCGCTCGGGGGACGCGACGAGGCGCTCGTAAGGGACGTGGATGAGGGGCACGGGGCGCTGGCGCAGCAGCTCGGCGAGGGCCGGGACGTAGCGCTCGACCACGGGGTTGAAGGCGTGCGCCGCGCGCCAGTCGCCGTTGAAGAAGCTCTGCGCGTAGGAGCTGAAGACCGCGAGGGGGTGTCGGGTGAGCACCACGTACTTGGCTTCGGGGTAGAGCCGCGTGAGGAACGGCCACACGAGGGCGTAGGCCGGCGTTTTGTCGACGAAGCGGCGTTTGCCCTCGCGGGTGGCGAGCATGCGCCCGTACATCGTGTCGGCGTACGCACGGAGCGCGTCGAGGTAGTCGGCTTCGCCGCCCGGAAGGCCGTCGACGAAGGAGCGGATGGCCTCCGCGGCGTTGACGTGGTCGTAGGGCGCGGCGTCGACGGTGTCGTGGTAGCCGAGAAAGGCCAGGGGGGTGATCAGGTGGGGTTCGGGGTGCGTGAAGATCGCCGAGTGGGCACCCAGCATCCGCTGCAAGAGGGTGGACCCTGCGCGGGGAGGGGAGAGGACGAAGATGAGCTTCTCTTGCACGGACATCTCCTGCCGTTCGAGGGGGCCACGGTCAACGCGCCCGATCCGCGGGCATCCTGAGAGGCGCCTCACGGGGCGCCTTGGGGCGGCCGAAGCTATGCCATAGTGGGAAGGAACTCTTGCATTTTTCGAGAATCGAGCACAGGAACGGCGCATGGATTCACAGCTCTCGGTGGTGAGGGACGACGGGAAAGAGGGCCGCGTGCGGCCTCCGGCCGACCCGGCGACTCTGGTTCATCGCGATCTCTTGGGGGGCGACTGGTGGCGCCGGATCCCTGCCTTCGCCGAGGTCGACGAGGCGACCTTCCTCGACCACCGCTGGCAGATGAAGAACACCATCACGCGCCCGGAGAAGCTCCTCGCCGCGGTGTCGGGGCTGGCGAGCGAGGCCTTCTTGAAGGACGCCGCCGAGGGCTTCCGCAGGGCGCCGATGGCCGTCCGTGTGTCCCCCTACATGCTGAGCCTGATCGACTGGGAACGACCTTACGAGGATCCCATCCGGCGCCAGTTCATCCCCACGGAGTCCACTCGTCTGCCCGACCATCCGAAGCTCACCTTCGACTCCTTGGGCGAGCAAGGTGACGCGCCGGTGCCCGGTCTGACCCACCGCTATCCGGACAAGGCGCTCTTCTTGGCTCTCGACACCTGTCCGGTCTACTGCCGCTTCTGCACGCGCAGCTACGCCGTCGGCCCCGACCAGGAGATGGTCGAAAAGGTCAGTCTCAAGGCCTCGCCCAAGCGCTGGGAGGATATCTTCGCCTACGTGGCCTCGCGGCCGGAGCTCGAGGACATCGTCATCAGCGGAGGCGACTCGTGGAACCTCCGGGCCTCGCAGATCGAGACCCTCGGCGATCGCCTGCTGGGGATCCCTCACGTGCGGCGCATGCGCTTCGCGTCCAAGGGGCCGGCGGTCATGCCCCAAAAGGTGCTCTCCGACGACGACTGGTTCCGTGCGCTCGTGGAGGTCGTCAAGAAGGGGCGCGCCTTCGGCAAGGACGTGATGCTCCACACCCACTTCAACCACCCCAACGAGATCACTGAGATCACGCGGCGGGCAATGCAACGCCTGTTCAGCGAGGGCGTGCACATCCGCAACCAGACGGTGCTGCAGCGGGGCGTCAACGACGACGCTCAGACCCAGGTGCTCCTGGCCCGGCGCTGCGCGTGGGTGAACGTGCACCCCTACTACGTCTACCAGCACGATCTCGTAAAGGGCGTCGAGGAACTGCGCACGACCGTCGCCACCGCTCTCGAGCTGGAGAAGCAGGTGCGCGGGAGCACCGCCGGTTTCAATACCCCCACCTTCGTCGTGGATGCCCCCGGCGGCGGCGGCAAGCGGGACATTCACAGCTACGAGCACTACGACCGCACGACGGGCGTCAGCGTCTACACCGCGCCATCCGTCAAGCCGGGCCGCTTCTTCCTCTACTTCGATCCCATCGACGCACTGCCGGCCGAAGGGCAGGCACGCTGGGCCGATCGGGCGCAGCACCAGGCCATGATCGACGAGGCCCTGGCCGCCGCCGGCGCCTGACGGACCCTCTGCGCGCCTCATCCGGCCGCCCGACCTGGGCTATCGGCGGCCGCGGGCGCGGCACACGAGGACCTGGGCGTCGTGGGTCTCGTCGAGGGCTTCGCCCCGGAAGTCGCCATAGACCTCGAGCACCTCGAAGCCGTTGTAGTGCAGCAGGGCCTCGAGCTCCTGCGGGAAGAACTGTCGGTGCGTCAACGGCACAAGGTAAAAATCGGTGGGGTCGTCCACGCCGACGAACGCCATCTCCACGGTCTGAACCTGTGTGAGCGGGTCGTAGTCGAAGCGCTCGCGGTAGTGGTAGCGCCGACCCGTGGATGGGAGGGTGACCTGGCCGACGCGGTAGACCTTGTCGGCTTTGCGGGCGAGCTCGCGGGCGTCGGGGACCCGCACGTCGAAGACGAGGCGGCCGCCGCGCCGAAGGTGCGCGCGCACGGTGCGAAGGGCGCGCTCCACGTCGCGGCGCTCGTAGAGATGCATGAAGACGTTGAAGGGCGCGATCACCAGCGGGAAGCGTCGGCCGAGGCGGATCGAACGGAGGTCTCCACGGCGCAGCTCGACCCGCTCGCGCACCCGTCGAGGCTTGGCCACGCGCTCCCGCGCCCGGGCCAGCATTGGCTCCATGCGGTCGACACCGACGATCTCCACGCCGCGCTCGGCGATCGCTCGCGTGACGCGCCCGGTCCCGCAGCCCAGCTCGAGCACCGGCCCGCCCCGCGTCTCGGCGAGGTCGGCGTAGAACCGCACGTCGTCCCGGCGCCGAGCGTAGGCTCGGTCGTAGTAGGCGGCGTCGAGGTAGTGGGCCTCGGTGCCGACGCGCAGCCGTTCGTCGTCAGTCATCGCTCAGGTCCAGCGAGCCGGGGAGCTCGCTCAGGATCTCGCCGAAGGCGAAGTCGGCCACACGCCACTCGTCGCCTTCGGGCCGCAGGGTGAATTCCACCGCGCGCGAGTAGGGGTGACCCAGGAACGATCCCTCGGCCACGCCCTCGATGTGGAGCCCGCCGCCGTCGAGGTTCTCGGCCGAGCGCAGCCGTAGCCGGAGCCGCTCGCTGGCCATCGCGTCCCAGACCTGTGCCTTGAGCTCGCGCTCGTGATCGCTCATGCGTGCGTCGCGCTGCGCTCGGGCCCGCACCTGCTCCAGGGCCGGGCCCACGGAGAGCCTCGCGGCAGTGTCGTGGGCCCGTCTGCGCCAGGCGTCGAGGAAGGACTCGGCGGCCCGCTCCGGCGTCGAGGCGTCGACGACGAAGGTGGCGTTCGGCGCGGTCGCCGCGCTCCTCTCGCCGTCCTCGGCGGGTGCCCGCGATGCCCACATCCCCACGAGCCCGACGCAGACCATCGCGCTCGTCGCGGCCAAGACGAGCGGGGTCGGCAGGCGCACGCTACGCATCGGATCGCCCCACGCCTCGGAGGGCCCCCAGGAGATGCTGGGCCAGCTCGGCGAAGCCGCGGCCACGGTCCGAGGGGGTGATGTAGGCCGGAGGCGCCGGCAGCCGAGGGAGGTGCGCGCGCACGTTGGCGACCCCCACGGATCGTCGAAAGCGGGCAAAGGCGTCGGCGTCGTTGCCGCTGTCGCCGACGAAGATCCAGCGCTCGTCGTCGAAGTCTCCCAGCACTTCCTCGATTGCCCGCGCGGCGCCGGACGCTTTGTCCCATGGGCCCGGGACGATGTGGCAGTGCACCGAGGAGACCGGCGCGCGGCATCCTTCGGCTTCGATGAGGGCGACGATCTGAGCGATCTCCCCAGGAGCGAGGGAGACCTCTTCGCCGACGTCCAGCGCGAGGTCGCAGCGGCGCGCGACGATGTCTCGAGCGGGCTGCACGTGGGGCATCTCGGCGCGTACCCGTTCGAGCGCCCGCTGCTTGAGCGCGTCGCTGCGCTCCCGCTCCGTGGGTGCCTCGAAGTAGTCGACGTGGAAGTGGTGGCGCGCGTCGACCCAGCTCCACCCGGCGCCGTTCTCGCCGACCGCGAGGGCGACGGGCCACTGGCGCGCGATCACGTCGGCCCAGCCGAGGGGGCGGCCGGTGACCGCGACGAGCACCAGGCCGGCGTCGGCCAACGACCACATCGCATCAAACGCGACCCGCTCGAGGCGACCGTCGCGGGTCACCGTGTCGTCGACGTCGAAGATCAGTCCGCGGACCCCATCGCAGGGCAGCGCGCTCAGAGGTTTCATCGATCGACCCGCAGAAACATGGCTTTGAGGTATCGGCCTTCGGGGAAAGCCGCGGGGGTGGGGTGGTCGGGGGCCTGGGCTCCGTAGGCCAGCAAGGTGCCCCAGCGCCCGGCGCGGCGGATGCCCCGGTTGACGGAACGGACGAAGTCCGACGGGCGCATCGCCGCCGAGCAACTGCACGTGATGAGGATTCCCCCGTCGACGAGCAGCCGCGC
>JALVDI010000596.1 GCA_027009115.1 Polyangiaceae bacterium
GGCGGCCGCCACCGGGGCCTGCCGCAGGGGGTGCCCCGGCAGGGCCCACAACTGGGCAGACTTTCGGGCAGGGGGTGCCGCAGGGTGGGTCCGACCCAGAGCGTGCCCGGGGCCCCGAACTGCAACTGCCGCTGCAGCGTGTCGATGACGTTGTATGTTGCGACCTGTTCTCCGAGGGCTTCTCGACCTGATTGCGCCGGCCCGATGCCCTGGCTGCGATGTCCGGCGAGACTGGGGCCAGGAGGGCTTCTGCGAGGCGTGCGCTCCGCTGCTGGAAGCGCTCCCCTCCGGGCCCTCTCTTTACGGTTACGGGGGGCCTCTCGCCGAGGCCATCCGGGCTCTGAAGTATGCGCGTCGCCTCGACTACTTGCCGGTGCTCGGCGCCCTCATGTGCGAAGGCGCTCGGCGCCACGCGGGCAAGGTCGACGCCGTGGTTCCGGTGCCGATGCACCCACGTCGGTTGCGGCGGCGCGGTTTCAACGCGGCCGAACTGTTGGCGGAACCCCTCGCTCGAGCGTTGGCCGTTCCGCTCTCCCCGACGCACCTCGTCCGTCTGCGCGACACGGCCGTGCAGGCGTCCCTCGGAGAAGCCGAGCGGGAGGCGAACGTGCGCGGCGCTTTCGAAGGGCGGAGCGTGCCGGCTCGAGTGTTGCTCGTCGACGACGTGCGCACGACGGGGGCAACCCTCCGCGCTGCGACCGGGGCTCTCTACCGGGGAGGCGCCAGGCAGGTGCGCGTCTTGGCTCTTGCCGGCGTGGTCGATCTCTAACCTGTGACGAGGTGTAGAGGCCGCGGGCGCTTCCCTCGCAGGAGGCTTGCTCAGTGGACGATCGCGCCTTGGTCCGCCTCTTTCACGGGCAAGATCGGTGCCCAGCGGAGTTCGGCGAGCAACTCGTCATCGATGCGGTGACCCCGATCGCTGAAGTACAGCGCGTTCTGTTCGCTGTTGTGCCACCGCTCTGCGACGAAGAGGATGCCGTTGCCGTTTCGGTCGTACCCGAGCTGCACGATGGCATTTTCGAGCCACCGGCCACCGCCAGGCAGCTCGAGGGCGCGGGGTAGGGTGTAGAAGCCTTCGGTCGGGAGCGGCATCAAGGTCGCGGCCCACGCTTCGTCCGTTAGCGGGGTGACGGGCTCGCGCCAGTACCAGCGATTGTGCTCGTTGTGGTGGGGCGCGACGACGAACGTCTGCCCGTCACGGCGGCCGACGTAAACGAGTCGACCGGCAGGGATCTGCTCGGGAGCGAGGGGATGAGCGGTGCGGGTGCGGTACAACCCGTTGGGGACGATGGCCATCGGCAAGGACATAGAACGGTTGGGAGCGGCCATCCAGCTCCTCGTGTTCTTCCTGGGCTGCGGAGCTTCGTCACCGAATCCCCTGGCGGCTACGGCGACCCTGCTTCGCCTCGGGCTCGACCCGGAACGCGAGGCCGACGCGCTCGAGGAGAGCTTGGTCGCCGCTGGGTTGCGGCGCCGGCTGCGCATCGATGGGCGGACGCACAGCTCGCTGTGGATGGTCCGCCCAGGGACGAGCGAGGCGGTCGTTCGGGTCGTGACCCGGGCGGGCATCGCTCTGGGCGTGGATGCGCCGGAGCAGACTGGCGGCCGGGCCGTCGGCTTGCTGGACCTCCATGGCGATGTGGACGGGGACGGCCACGAGGAGATCGGCGTGTTCGCGGACGATCCCGCGCGGGACCGGCGTTGCATCGCGGTGCTGCGGGTCGATGCACAGGGGCGCGTGCACGAGGTGCGCCTGGACACCCGCTCGCTTCAGGGCGACGCATGCATCGAGGCCTTCGAGGACATCGACGGGGACGGTCGGGTGGAGGCCTTGGTCGTCGCCCGTTATCCTGAGCTTTCGGTCGGCACGCCACCGCGGGTCGCGGTCCCTTTTCGGACACGCGGTTGGCGCCCGCTCCGCGACGGTCCGGCTCGTGCTTTCGCGCGGGCGCAGCGGCTGCGGCGAGAAGTTGGCCTCCGCGCGGCGCGTGAGCAGGCGGACGCCCATGCGGCCTATCGGCTCGGGGTCGAGCTCGCCGGGCTCGCGCGCCTCGCTGGCGAGGGTTCCGAGGCGCAGGTCGCCGCGCTGCGGTCGGCGGTCGCTGGCCTGGAGCTCACCGCCGGTCTTGCTGCGGCCGTCGAGGAGGCGGCAGCGTTCATTCGCCGAGGCTGGCGCGCCGCGGACGATCCGGCCCTCCCGCCCTGAGGTCGAGCGGCGGGGAATCCACTCGCCGGGGATCGGCAGATGTGCTCTAGTTGCGCGACTATGGCGACCAAGCGCGTCGACAAGGGCGTGCCGGGGATGGAGCTCCTCGTCTGCCGCAACCCCAAGGCGGCCAAGCAGTACGACATCGAGGAGACCCTCGAGTGCGGCATGGTCCTGAAGGGGTCGGAGGTGAAGAGCTTGCGGCAGCGTCGGGCCGACCTCGACGGATCCTACGCGGCTGTCAGCGGCGGTGAGCTCTTCCTGCACAAGATGCACATCGCCCCCTACGAGCAAGGTGGTCCGTACAACAATCACGAGCCCAAGCGGACCCGGAAGCTGCTCGCAAAGCGCCATGAAATCCAGAAAGTTCAGGGGCGCCTGACGACTCGCGGTTACACCCTCGTGCCGCTGCAGTGCTACTTCAAGAACGGCGTCGCGAAGGTGCAACTCGGTCTCGCCCGCGGCAAGAAGGTCCGCGACCAGCGTGAGGACCTGAAGCGTAAGCAGGAGCTGCGAGAGGCTCGCGACGCGATGAGGGGGCGGTGAGCGTCCAGGTCGGCGGCGAGGCGGGAGCCTGGGTCGGCTTCCACGGCGAGGTACTCGAGGTCCTCTCGGTTCGGCCCTTCGCTCCCGGGGCGCCGATCTGCATCGAAGTCGACGGCACTGCTCTGCAAGGCAAGAGCCTCGGCAGTAGGCGTCAGGCAGATGGCCGCTTCCATGTGCGCATGCGGATGATCAACCTCCGCCGCGAGCATCGGGCGATGCTCGAAGCCAAGGCCGCGCTCTAGCGGTCGAGGAAGCCCCATGCGCGGGAGCCGAGGCAGGCGGCGAGGCTCAGGAGACGAAAAGGAAGTCGCGGCCTTCGCGAAAGCCTCGCGCGACCAGAGCCTTCCGGATGAGAGGGCGAGCGCCCCGCGCACCGACGGCGGCGAGGACGAAGTGCTGAGAGGGATGGAGCCGGTCCGCTGCCACGATGGGGGCACCCCGGGCCGTCCGGCCGATCTTGGCTGGGTCGACGTCCACCCAGAGCGAGGCGCGCAGGGAATGCGCTTCGAGGAGGCGCATGGTGCGGCGGCCGGTGCGTCCCGCGCCCCAAGTGACGATGGCGCGCGTTTCGTCCACGAGCCGGCGCGCGAGAAACGGCGCTTTGAGCGCGCGGAAGGCTTCGATCCGGTAGCGCGGATCGCTGAAGGTCGCGCGACCTTCGGCATGACACCACTCGAGGAGTACCCTGGGTAGCTTGGCCAGGCCCCAGCCGGCGGCGTCGAGGCGGAGCCAGAGATCGTAGTCCTCGGGGAAATCTCCGGTGCGGTAGCCGCCCACCGCGTCCACCGCGCTCGCCCGCATCATCGCGCTCGGGTGGCACAGAGGGGCCTCGACGAAGAGCTCACGGCGGTGGTCCGCTTCCGTGCGCAGAGAGTTCTGCCAGGCGACATAGCGCCGCAGTCCTTCGCCCCCGCCGACGGCTCGGACCCGTGTGCCGAGGGCGCCGAGGGAGGGCCGCGCCTCGAGCGCCCGGTACTGCTGGGCCAGGCGACCGGGGAGACTCACGTCGTCGGCGTCCATGCGCGCCAGGAAGGGCGCGCGCGCAGCCCTTCGGGCGGTCTCCAGGGCGGCGACGAGGCCGTGCCCCTTCGAGGAGAGCACCCGCAGCCGTGGGTCGGCGATGGCGCGCGCGATGGATGTCGACCCATCCCTCGATCCGTCGTCGACGGCGAGCACTTCGAGGGCGATGGAGCGTTCGGCCAGCACGGACCGAAGCGACCGTTCCAGCGTTGGCGCGGCGTCGCGGAAAGGGAGAAGGACGCTGACGTCGACCACGTCAGCCGGTCGGGTCGTCGAGGTCGTGGCCGGACAGCTCGCTGAGGTACATCAGGACCGTCGGGTAGGTCGCCGCGAGGGTCGTGAACTTCTGCGCCGAGAGTCTGAGCAGCAGCACGTCGCTGGCGCAGCGGACACCGAGGCGCGAGGGCGCCTGCGATAGGAGCGTGCGCTGCCCGAAGATGATCCCCGGGCCCACGGTCCGAGACTGTCCTTCGGCGAAGAGCTCGACCTTCCCAAGCAGGGTGCAGTACAGGCCGTCGCTCCGCTTGCCCGGCTCGACCAGCACGAGCCCTTCGTCGGCGCGCCGCACCTCGAAGAGCGACGCCAGCTCGGCTCGGGAGCTCGCGTCGAAGGCGGCGAAGACGGCGGAGGTCTGCAGCAGGTTGGAGATCAGGCGCCTTCCCAGCAACTCGATGAGCACGTCTCCGAGCTCCGGGTGCTCTTCGACAAGGGCGTCGAGGGTTGCTTTGGGGATGCGGAGCGCGCGGCCGTAGGTGGTTGCGACGACGTCCGCGGCGCGGTGCACATCGTCCAGCAGGCAAGACTCGCCGAGGACATCGCCTTCGCCGAGCAAGATGGTCTCGCCGCGCCGACGGCCCGGTACCTTCACCTCCACTTGTCCCTCGACCAAGACGAAGAGCGCGTCGCTCGCATCGCCGGCGCGGATGAGGGGGACACCCGGGCGCAGCTCGACGAGCTCGGCTTCGGCGATGAGGCGGCGCAGGGCTTCCTGAGGGACCTCGGACAGGAGCGGCATCGCGGGCAGCTCGGCGAGATCCTCGGCGGAGAGGCGGTCGGGCTCTTCGTCGAGGTCGAGGAGGATCAGGTCGTCCTCGCTGAGGGGGAGTGGTTCACGCGCCTCGAGCTCGGTTTGCGAGACTCGGATCGCGGCAGGTTCCTCGACCACCTCGATGTCGATATCCAGGAAACGCACCTCGTCCTCGTCGGCGTCGGCGGCGGGCTCGAGCTTGACGGCCTCCATGCTCAGGCTCGAGCGGCGACGTCCGCGATCGCGCGCCTTCGGGATGGGCGGAGGCGCGGGGCGAGGGGCCCGTGCCCCGTGGACCGCCTCGAGGATCGACGTGCGCGAAGGGTCGATCGAGAGGATGACCTTCGCCATGGCGGCTCCGCGAGCCACGAAGCCGAGCTCGACGTAGGCGTGGACGGCCCGTTCGTAGCATTCGATGGCCTGCCACTCGCGCCCCATGCGGCGAAGCAGGTCGCCGCGCCGGTGCGGCCAGCGCGGCTCGGTGGGTTCGAGCTCCTCGAGCTGGGCGTAGAGCCCCAGGGCCTCTTCGTCGCGATCCTGTCGGAGCGCCCGCTGGAGTCGCTCGCGCACGGCCGCGCGGTGTTTGCGATCCTGGCTCATCGTTCGAAGAGCCTACACGGGGCGCGGCGGGTCTGTCGCTTTTCGCTTATGCTCCGGCTCCGTGCTCTTGCTGCGACTCGTTCGTGCGCTCTGGATCTTCGGCTGGATCTTCGCGAGCTACGTCGCGTTCCTCGGTGTCCGCAAGGTCTTCCGCCGGTGGACTCGAGACGAGGAGGGCCGCGAGCTGCCCGTCGATCCGGCGTGGGTGCGGCGCTACCGCCAAGCGGTCGATCGTCGCAACGCGCGGCGACTTCTCCGCGGCATGCTGGCGCTGCGCGGGGTCTACATCAAGCTCGGGCAGGTACTCTCGCTCATGGGCGGTTTCCTCCCGCCGGTCTACGGCAAGGAGCTCGAGTCCCTCCAGGACGCCGTCCCGCCGCGACCTTTCGCTGAGCTCCGTCCGAGCTTCGCGCGCACCTTGGGCAAGGAGCCGGAGGCCCTCTACGAGACGATCGACGAGCATCCCCTGGCCGCCGCCTCGCTGGGCCAGGTTCACCGCGCCCGGAGCAAGGATGGTCGCGACCTCGCGGTCAAGGTCCTCTACCCGGGCATTCGGGAGGTGATCGCTGTCGATATGCGCGTCGTGCGCCTGGCGATGCGTGCCTACAAGCTCTTCGTGCCCATTCAGGGCATCGAGCGGGTGCACGACGCCCTGGTCGATCTGCTCGGCCGCGAGACGGATTATCTGCACGAGGCAGAGTGCATGACCCGCATGGCCGCGAATTTTGCCGACGAGGACGACGTGCTCTTTCCCGCGGTCGTGCCCGAGGCCACCAGCCGCGATGTGCTCACGATGACCTTCATGGAGGGCTTCAAGATCACGCGCTTCGACCTCATGGAGCAGCACGGTGTCGACCGAATGGCCGTCGCAAAGCGCCTCGTGAAGTGCTTCTATAAGCAGCTCTTCGTCGACCGCTTCTTCCACGCCGACCCCCACCCGGGCAACTTCCTCGTGCAGCCCGGGCCGACGCCGGAGCAGCCGCGCCTGGTGATCCTCGACTTCGGCGCCATCAGCGAGGTGCCGCAGGCGATGGTCGACGGCATGATCGACGTGCTGCGCGGCTTCTTCGAGGGGCGAGACGACCTCGTGCTCCGAGGTATCGAGGAGATCGGTTTCATGGCGCCGGACGGCGACCGCGCGTTGCTCGAGCAGACCGTGAAGACCTATTTCCAGAAGCTCTTGAAAGTCGAGCGGACCGTCGGAGCGCTCCGGCGCGCCACGGAGAAAGAGCTGGAGGCGCTCGCAGACCCGGAGGTCGAGCGCCAGGAGCTGCGCCGGCTCATGCGTTCGGTGCGCTACCCCGACGGCTGGTTCTACGTCGAACGCGCGAGTGTCTTGATGTTCTGGCTGGCCGGTCAGATCGCCCCGGATCTCGACACGCTTCAGGTGGGGTTGCCCTACGTGTTGCCGCTCTTGGCGCAGCGCACCGCAGCGGAGGCCTCCGGCGATCGGGGCGCGGAGCTTCCGGAGGGTTCTGCCTCGGAGACGACCCGAACGGTTTCCTGAGCGCGCCCGTGCAGAGTGCGCGAGGAGCTCGCAGGGTTGGTCGCGCCGGGCCTGAGACGCGCCGCAAGGAGCTCGGGCCTCGACCGTGAAGGCGAGCAGGCTCAGGGGCGAGCCAGGCGGCCGGCGGCGGAAGCAGCGCCCAGGAGCGGGAGCAAGGGCTGCACCACGAGCTCGACGTGGACCGTGCCCAGGAGCGTCGCCATCCTGCCCTTCGCCCGCATCCCTTCGAGGAAGAGCGCGTCGAAGCGTTCGCCCATCACGCCGCGCAGCCTGGGAGCGACGCCGCCGGTCACGTAGAGCCCGCCCCTCGGGAGCACGTTGAGGGCGAGGTTGCCCGCCTCGGCGCCGTAGAGGCGCGCGAAGCGCTCCAGGGCGAGGGCGGCCGTCGGGTCACCGGCCTGGGCTGCGAGGGTGACGCCGGCGGCGTCGAGGGGTGGCCCGGAGCTCGGGTCGGGCTTGGACCTCGCGCGCAGGAAGGCGAAGAGGGCGGCCAGCCCTGGACCCGAGACGACATCTTCG
>JALVDI010000597.1 GCA_027009115.1 Polyangiaceae bacterium
CAGCTCCTCGCCGGGAACTCCGAGCTTGCGCGGCGAGCCTCGACGCCCCAGCGCGAGCAAGACGCTCGCGGCGTCGTAACGGCTCCCGTCCTCCGCCTTGACCACCCAGGCCTCACCCTCGCCCGCGCGCTCGAGAGAGGTGACTTTCTTGCCGGTGTGCGGCCGCAGCCCGGTCTTGGCCTGGATGTCGTGCCAGAGCGCCAGGAGCTCCTCCTTGCTCATGGTCTTCTTCTTCACCCGGCCGTACAGAGGAATGTCGAGCGGTCCGGTCATGACGACCTTGCCGCGCGGGTAATGGAGGATCGTCCCGCCGAGCTCGTCCTGCTCGAGGAGCGCGACCTCCTTGCCCGCCTCCATGAGCCGCAGCGTGGCGGCGATACCTGCGGGGCCCGCACCGACGACGACCGCATCGAGGGCGCCGGGAGCGCTTCGTCCGACCGAGATCACGTGGTCGGCGGCCTGGCGGCCCTGGCGCATCGCGTTGCGGATGAGTCCCATCCCACCGAGCTCACCGATGATGTAGACGCCGGGGGCGCTCGTCTGGAAGTTCTCGTCGACCTTGGGCAGCTCGACGCCGCGCTTCTCCGTCCCGAAGACGAGATCGATGGCATCGACAGGGCAGGCCGCGGCGCACGCCCCATGACCCACGCAGGCCAGAGGGTTGAGCAGCTTGACGCGGCCGCCCACCAGCCCGATCACGTTCTTCTCGGGACACGCGCGCACGCACGCCCCCGAGCCCATGCACTGCTCTGGATCCACCTGCGGGTGAAGGCTCGGAGGGACGACGTCCCCAAGGGACGCGACCGCCTCGAGTTCGCTGCGAGCCTCGCGCTCCCGCCGCGCCTCGCCCCGACTGGCGAGCCGATGCAAGAGCCACGAGATGGCGACCAAACCAAGAAGCAGAGCAAGGGTCGTTGGATTCATGGGCGGGAACCTAGCGGACGCGCCCGTCGATGCGGTAGTCCGTCGCAGCCCACCGTCGAGCAAACACGAGATTGGAGCTGCATGCCATGACCCGCGCACCCGCCCGCCTCAAGCGTCGATCCCTGGTGCCGCTGTTTCTCTTCCTGGCGCTGCTGCTCCTCGGCGCCGCGCTCACGATCCGCGGCTACGACTTCTACCGCCTGGGCCTCGACGCCCGCGTCGACCACGACGACTACCGAGTGCTCTCCCCCACGGGCAAGGTCGGCCAAGGCTACGGCGTGTTCGCGGCACTCCTCGTCGTGCTCAACCTCTCGTACCTGATCCGTCGGCGCTTCCCCCGCGCGCCGCTCGGCTCGATGAACGCCTGGCTGCACGGGCACGTGTTCACGGGGCTCGCGGCCGCACTGCTCGCGCTCTTCCACTCGGCCTTCCAGGCCCGCTCGGATCTGGCTGTGACGCTCTGGGTAGCCCTCGGTGTCGTGATCCTCACCGGCGTCCTCGGGCGCTTTCTGCGCTGGCTCTCGGCAGAAGTGGACGACGAGCAACTCCAGACGGCCTACGAGGCCCTCGATGAGCTGCAACCAGGCCTCGGCCGCCGCGTGGAAGGCGCGGTCCTCGCGCATCCGATCCCACCGGAGCCGCTGGGCACGAGCCTCGTCGCGGGGCTCCGGGCACTGCCGGGGTTCCTGCGAGTCGCCCGGGAGCGACGGGCCGCGGTACGACAGACCGCCGAGCTGAGCCTGGACGACCCGGACCTGCGTCGGCTCGGTCGGCGCATCGTGCGCCAGACCGCGTCCCTCGCCGCCGGTCAGGCGCGCAGCCGCGGTCTCACTCGACTGATGAGCTCTTGGCGCGCTCTGCATCGCTTCTTCGCCATC
>JALVDI010000598.1 GCA_027009115.1 Polyangiaceae bacterium
GAGTGCCTTCTGCAGACCGTGGTCTTGTTGGGCGATGCAGCGCACCGCCACGCCGGCGTGGGGCGGTGTGGCCGGTTCGAGCATCGGACGAACGTCGAGCCCGTGAGCCTTCCAGTGGTCGATGGCGTCGTCGGGCTCGAGCACTTCGACCCGCCCGATCATCTCGTCGACGGTCGCGAACCCGAGCTGCGCCATCAGACGACGGGCGTGTTCGGCGACCATGAAGAGATAGTTGACGACATGCTCGCTCTGTCCCTGGAACTTGGCGCGCAGCTCCGGGTCCTGGGTGGCGATGCCGACGGGGCAGGTGTTGAGGTGACACTTGCGCATCATGATGCAGCCGAGGCTGACGAGGGGCGCCGTCGAGAACCCAAACTCCTCCGCGCCGAGGAGCGCGGCGACGACGACGTCCCGGCCGGTCTTGAGGCCCCCGTCGGTCTGGAGGACAACGCGCCCGCGAAGGTCGTTGAGGACGAGGGTCTGGTGGGCCTCTGCGAGCCCAAGCTCCCACGGAAGACCGGCATGCTTGACGCTCGTCAGCGGTGAGGCGCCCGTGCCTCCGTCGTGGCCGCTGATGAGGATGTGGTCGGCGTGGGCTTTGGCCACGCCTGCCGCGACGGTACCGACACCCACTTCGCTGACGAGCTTTACGGAGATGCGGGCGTCGGGGTTGGCGTTCTTCAGATCGTAAATGAGCTGCGCCAGATCCTCGATCGAGTAGATGTCGTGGTGGGGCGGGGGTGAGATGAGCCCGACCCCCGGCGTCGAGTGGCGGATACGCGCGATCGCCTCGTCGACCTTGCGGCCTGGAAGCTCCCCGCCCTCGCCGGGCTTGGCTCCCTGCGCCATCTTGATCTGGAGCTCGTCGGCGCTGGCGAGGTAGTGGATGGTGACCCCGAAGCGACCCGACGCGATCTGCTTGATGCGGCTTCGGTGCGGGTTCGCAGACCCATTCGCGAGGGGCCTATAGCGCGACGGATCCTCGCCGCCCTCGCCGGTGTTGGACTTGCCCCCGAGGGCGTTCATCGCCTGGGCGAGGGTCTCGTGGGCTTCCTTGGAAATCGAGCCGAAGCTCATGGCGCCGGTCACGAAGCGTTGGACGATCTGGGAAGCGGGCTCGACCTCCTCGATGGGAATGGGCGTCGTGTGACGGAAACGCAGCAGGCCCCGCAGCGTGCAGCGCGTGCGTTCGTCGCGGTCGAGGTGTTCGGCGAATCGCCCGTAGGCGGCTTCGTCGCGGAAGCGAGCCGCCCGCCGGAGCATGCGGATCGAGGTCGGGTTCCAGGTGTGCTTCTCGCCTCCTGCACGCCAATGAACCTGCCCGTCGTTGGGCAAGAGCCGCAGGTGCGGCGAGCCGTGGCCGCTCTCGCCGCCGCTCGGGTAACCAAGCTCGTGGCGGCGGACGGCCTCCTCGGCGAGGACGTCGAAGCCGACCCCTTCGATGCGGCTCGGGGTCTCGCAAAAGCAGCGCTCGATGACCTGCCGGTTCAAGCCGACGGCCTCGAAGATCTGCGCGCCCTTGTAGGACTGAAGGGTCGAGATCCCCATCTTGGCCATGACCTTGAGCATCCCTTTGCCGACGGCCTTGCGGTATGCCTCCACCACGTCGGCGTCGCTGGCGACGGCCTCGGGGAGCAGCCCGTCGCGGCGCGCCTGCCACAGCGCTTCGAAGGCGAGGTAGGGGTTGATGGCGTCGGCGCCGAAGCCGACGAGGCAGCAGTGGTGATGCACCTCGCGGGCCTCTCCCGTCTCGACGAGGAGGCCCACGCGGGTCCGTTTGCTGACGCGGCACAGATGCTGGTGCACGGCGCCGAGGGCGAGGAGCGAGCTGATGGGCACGCGGTCGGCTGCGACCGCCCGGTCGGACAACACGATGAGGTGGAAGCCCTCGTCGACCGCCGCCTCGGCTTCCTGAGCGATGCGCTGGAGCGAGGCGTCGAGTCCCGCGGCGCCTCGGACGCGAGGCCAGGTGATGTCGATGGTCTTGCTGCGCCAGCCTCGGTAGTCGAGACCCTTGAGAGCGGCCATCTCCTCGTTGCTGAGGATCGGGTGGGGCAAGCGCAAGCGGTGACAGTTGTTCGGCTCCGCCGCCAACACATTGCCTTCGGGTCCGCAGTGAGCCTCCAGGCTCATGATGACCTCTTCGCGGATCGAGTCGATGGGCGGGTTGGTGACCTGCGCGAAGAGCTGCTTGAAGTAGTCGTAGGCCAGCCGCGGCTGATCGCTGAGGCACGCGAGCGCCGTGTCGTTGCCCATGGAGCCGACGGGGTCACGGCGCTGGTGGATCATGGGCAGCAAGAAGAACTGGAGGGTCTCGGTCGTGTAGCCGAAGGCCTGCATGCGCGGCACGAGGGAGTCGGGCTCGAAGCCATGACCGTCGGGCGTGGGCGGCAGTTCCTCCAGGGTCAGCCGCTTGTCCCGCAGCCATTCGGCATACGGGTTCTTGGTGGCGATGAGGTGCTTGATCTCCTCGTCGGGGATGAGGCGCCCCGCCTCGAAGTCCACAAGGAACATCTTGCCGGGCTGAAGCCGCCCCTTGGCCTTGACTTGCTCCGCGTCGATGGGGAGCACGCCGACCTCGCTGGCCATGATCACGCGATCGTCATGCGTGACATAGTAGCGGCTGGGCCGCAGCCCGTTGCGATCGAGCACGGCGCCGATGTAGCGGCCGTCGGTGAACGCGATCGACGCGGGCCCGTCCCAGGGCTCCATCACGCAGGAGTGGTACTCATAGAACGCCCGCTTCTCGGGGCTCATGAGCGGGTCCTTCTGCCATGCCTCGGGGATCATCATCATCACCGAGGAGGGCAAGGAACGACCACCCATGAGCAAGAATTCGAGCACGTTGTCGAAGTTGCCCGAGTCGCTCGCCCGCGGCTCGGCGATGGGGAAGCATTTGTCGATGTCGTCGCCGAAGAGCGTGCTCCGCACGACGCGCTCCCGATCGTGCATCGAGCGGACGTTGCCGCGCAGGGTGTTGATCTCGCCGTTGTGGCTCATGCAGCGGAGCGGCTGCGCGCGATCCCACGACGGGAAGGTGTTCGTGGAGAACCGCGAGTGCACCATCGCCAGGTGACTGCGGTACGCCCAGTCGGTCAGGTCGGGGTAAAACGGGAGGAGCTGCTCGGGGGTGAGCATCCCCTTGTAGACGATGACCTTCGTCGAGAGGGTGCAGACGTAGACCATCGATCCTTGCCTCAGACGCGCATCGCGGCGCAACGAGGTCCCGGCCCGCTTTCGGATCACGTAGAGCTGACGCTCGAAGTGCTTGGCGCCGATCGTTTCGTTGGCCGCAACGAAGAGCTGCTCGATGGCAGGCATGGACGCCCGCGCCGCCGGACCGAGACCGGCGCCGTCCGGGTCGACGGGTACCGGGCGCCACCCGACCACACGCTGACCTTGCTCACGCACGATGTTCTCGAAGGTGCGCTTGCAGTGGGCGCGTTCGTTGGGGTCGTTTGGGAGGAAGACGTTGCCGGCCGCGAAGCGCCCGGGTTCCGGGAGCACCACCCCGAGCTCGTCGGCGGCGACGCGTGTCAGCAGCTCGTGGGGCAGCGCGGTGAGGATGCCTGCCCCGTCGCCGCTGTCGACCTCGGCCCCCGTCGCTCCGCGGTGGCTCATGCTCCGCAAGACCCGATCGGCGTCGAGGACGATCTGATGCGAGCGGCGGCCCCGGATGTCCGCGACAAAGCCGACGCCGCAGGCCTCCCGCTCGAAGCGGGGGTCGTAGAGCCCGCGGGCGGAGGGTTCGCTGGTCATGAAACCTCCGAAAAGGATGGTTTTCGGCGCAAAGGCCGGCCTCCCAAAATTTGTTCGGAGAGACCGTGCTGAAGCCTAATCTTTGCCTTGTTTGACGCGCTGTGTCAAGTGCGCCCCGGGTTTCTGGTCCACCCCTGGTTCGACCGTGAAATCGCGGTCGCCCGCGGATGCGGGCGCCGCGCAGGCGGCCGCGAGGTCTACGGAGAGGTTTGGGGGCGGGCGGACAGCCGGGCTCAGCCCATGGGGGGCATCGCCGCGGCGAAGCTCGGACGCGCCTGGCTCTGCTCGGCGAAGCGATCGAGGTTCACCAGCCCCTCGCGCGCTTCCTGGCCCTCCGGCAACTGCCCCAGGATGAAGACGATGGGCGTCAGCACGCAGTCGGCGAGGCTGTAGCTGTCGCCCGCGAGCCACGGGCCAGCGGCCAGGGCGCCATCGAAGACTTCCAGGTGCTTGCGCAGTGTCGGGAGGTTCTCCGCGATGGCCTCTTCGGACATCATGCCCGGCGCGACGAGCCGCGGCACCGCGAGCTTTCGGATGGCCGAGTCGTAGAGATAATCCGCCGTCGCACTCATCCATTGACGCATGCGCGCTCGCGCGACGGGATCTGCGGGGACGAGCTTCGGCCCGTCGAATACCTCGTCGATGTAATGAAGGATCGCCAACGACTCGAAGAGCGTCACCTCGCCGTGCCGGAGCGCTGGCACCTTCTTGAAAGGGTGGTGCTCCCGCGCGTACTCCTCCGAGCGCACATCCACCTTGGCTTGAAGCGTGTAGTTCACGCCCTTTTCTTCGAGGGCGATGCGGGTGGACCACACGTAGCTGCTCTGCGGAAAACCAACGAGTTCGACGTCTGCCACGAAACCTCCAGGGCTTCGCAGAATGCCAGCCTCGCCAACCGATGGGAAGCGCGTGGGGCGTTGACGCCAGCCGCCTGCTGGTCACAATCGGGCGGTGGATCCCCGCGGCGATGGCTGACCTCCCCGACCGAGTGACCGTCCGGGTGGGCCTCGACGAAGCGGACGATGCGCAGGCTCTGCGGGAGGCCGTCGCCCGTCGCCTCCGCCGTCCCGCAAGCGAGCTGCCCGAGCTGACGCTGCTGCGCCGCTCCATCGACGCCCGCGGCAGGAACGTGCGCTTCCAACTCGAGGTGGCGGTCGGCGTCGATCCGCACTCCCCGCCGCCTCCACGGCCACGGGAGGTCTCCGACCCAGGGGTGGCCATCGTGATCGTCGGCGACGGTCCGGCCGGCTTGTTCTGCGCATACGAGCTCGCCTCCCGTGGCATCGCTTGCACCGTCCTCGACCGAGGGAAGACCGTGCAGCCGCGGCGACGCGACCTGAAGATCCTCAACAAAGGAGGCCGCGTTCCTGAGGACAGCAACTACTGCTTCGGTGAGGGCGGCGCGGGCACCTATTCGGACGGGAAGCTCTACACGCGCGCCAACAAGCGGGGGAACGTCCGAGGTGTCCTGTCGGTCCTCGTCGACAACGGCGCGACGCCAGGGATCCTCGTCGACGCGCGGCCGCACATCGGCTCGAACAAACTGCCCAAGGTCATCACCTCGATGCGCGAGCGCCTTCAGGCCGTAGGCGTCGAGTTCCGCTTTGGCGCGAAGGTTGTCGGCCTCCTCACGAGAGATGGCGCGGTGGTCGGCGTGCGCCTTGCTGACGGTGAGGAACTGGAGGCCGATCGGGTGGTGCTCGCGACGGGTCACTCGGCGCGCGACGTCCACCTCTTCGTCGCGGATGCGGGGGTGCGTCTCGAACCCAAGCCCTTCGCGCTCGGGGTCCGCATCGAGCACCCGCAGCCCCTCATCAACGCCATCCAGTACGGCTCCGATGCAGGGCATCCCAAGCTTCCCGCGGCTTCCTACCGACTGGCGACGACCGTCGACGGGCGCGGAGTGTTTTCGTTCTGCATGTGCCCCGGCGGATGGATCGTGCCTGCCTCGACCACCGAAGGAGAGCTCGTCGTCAACGGCATGAGCTTGTCCAAGCGAGACTCCCCGTTCGCCAACTCGGGCTTCGTCGTCGCCATCGAACCCCACGACTGGGCGCTCGCTGGCTTCGACCCGGTGCGGGGTGGCGTCGAGCTCCAGCGCCGCATCGAGGAGGCCGCGTGGGAGGCCGGCGGTGGCCGCCTCGTGGCACCGGCTGCGCGCGTCGCCGACTTCCTGGCCGGGCGGACGTCGACCACCTTGCCCAGGACGAGCTACATCCCGGGGCTTCAGAGCGCAGACCTCGCCGCTGTGCTCGACGTCGCAGGGCTGCCGATCGCGGCGCGCATCCGGGAGGCCTTGCAGGTCTTCGGCCGCCAGATGCGAGGCTACCTCACCGAGGAGGCCATCCTCGTGGCGACGGAGTCGCGCACCTCGAGCCCGCTGCGCATTCCCCGCGACCCGACAACCCTCGAAGCCTCCCTCGCCGGGCTCTACCCTGCCGGCGAGGGAGCGGGCTACGCCGGCGGCATCGTCAGCGCAGCCATCGACGGTGTCCGGGTCGCCGAGCGCATCGCCGCCGAGGTGGAAGCGCGGGCCCGCAGCTGAGCGACGGTGTCCGGGTCGCCGAGCGCATCGCCGCCAAGGAGCGTCGAGGGGAGGGCGCGCCGATGCGGATGTGTTCGACTCAGATGTCGATCTGGTGTGTCGAGCGGTGGAAGCGACGGACGATGTCCGGGTCCGGGTGCAGCGACGTCGTCGGTTCGTCCTTGCCCTCGTAAGGCAAGGATTGAAGCACGTAGCGCATGCTTTCGAGGCGTGCGCGCTTCTTGGAGTTGGCCTTCACGATGATCCACGGGCTGAACGTGGTGTGCGTGCGGCTGAACATTTCCTGCTTGTAGTGGGTGTAGGTGTCCCAACGTTCCTGGGCACGCTCATCCACTGGGCTGATCTTCCACTGCTTGAGCGGGTTGGTCTTGCGCGCGGCGAAGCGTTTCGCTTGCTCTTCCTTGGAGATGCTGAACCAGAACTTGATGAGCTCGATACCGTCCTCGTAGAGCATGTGCTCGAACTCGGGCACCTGACGCATGAAGAGCTGGTACTGAGGCTCCGTGCAGAACCCCATGACGGGCTCGACGACCGCGCGGTTGTACCAGCTCCGATCGAAAAAGCAGATCTCACCAGGGTTTGGCAGGGCGTTGACGTAACGCTGGAAGTACCACTGCCCCCGCTCGATCTCGGTGGGCTTTGGAAGCGCGACCACCCGCGCCGTGCGAGGGTTGAGGTGCTCCATGAAGCGCCGGATCGCGCCGCCCTTTCCGGCGGCGTCGCGCCCCTCGAAGATGACGGCCACGCGACGGCCCTGAAGCTGTACGGTGCGCTGCAGCTTGACGAGCTCGATCTGGAGCCGCTCGAGCTCGACCTCGTAGCGGAAGGTGCGCACGACCTTGCGGGTGCTCAGGTTCTTCTCGCGCAGGAGCTGCAGCAGACCGCGCCGCGAGGTCACCATCCGCAGCTCCTCTTCGCTCAGCAGCGACACCTTCCGGCCGAGGGAGCGCGCCTTTCCATGGCCCCCTTCGATCGCTGTGGGCGCATCGTCCGGGTGGGCCCGCAGAGCTGGCTCTTCCTTCCCTTTTTTCTTGGTGCGCGGCTTTTCCTTGCGGGCTTTGCTGCGCGTGTTCGTCTTCGTCT
>JALVDI010000599.1 GCA_027009115.1 Polyangiaceae bacterium
GGGTGGGAAGCCGATGTTCATGCAAGGTACGAAATGCATGCGGACGAGGCACGAGCGCATGCACGCGGGCAGACCAACGGAGGCGGGAACGGCCTGTTCCGTTAAAAGTGCTCGAATCGGACGCATAAGTGCCGGGAGCTTGATCCGGCGGCAGGCTTCACGAGAAATGCGCTGTCCGTGCGCTTCACCGGAGGGGAAGGATGTGATGCATGACCGAAAGGAGCAAGCCGTTCATGGACGTGGGGCGCTTCGGATGCGCGGCGGGATAGTCGGCGAAAGAGGCGGCCTTTCCTTCGGAAACGGGAAAGGGCGCGCGTCCCGGAAGCGCCGTGGCAAACTCGGAAAGCGCCACCGGGAGGACTTCGGAGATGTGAAAGAGACCGGTTTTCATGAGCATGAGGGGTCTGTATGGCACTCGTCCTCAGGATAATCGGGCCGGGTGTCATCCGTGTGTCATGCCGGCTGTTCCGGGAGAAGGCAGTCCCTCAGGGAGCGCGCGCAAAAAGAACGTAGGGGCCATAAGCGGAAGACGGTGCGCCCGAATCACACGAGAAGTCCGCCGCTCCCATACAGAACGTGCCGAGGTAGTGCAGGCCGAGTTCCGAAAAACCTTCGGTTGCATTCTCGGCCAGGTCGCGCTTCCGAAAAACGGCAAAGTCTACTCGCCCGAGCAACGCCAGCAAGTGTTCCTGGGCAGTGGAGCCCTGCGGCGTCGGCTCCCAGTTCGGTGCGTAAATTTTCCATCCGAGCGGACGACCGGCATAATAAAACTCGAATGTCCTTCCCAAATAGACCTCATACGGTCCCTCGCCAATCTTTTCGGAGGCCAGTCGAAACAGCCCCTGTGGATCGCGTGCGCGGCGCTCTTTCAGGGCCACCGTAGGGCGGGCGACGAGGGAGAGCCCGGCGGTCCAGAGGAGCAGCATGATCAGGATCCCGGCGCCGGCCCATCGAGGCAATTCGGGGGTGGTGCGGCGATGAGGGGCGAGGAAAAGACCGGAAGTGAGTGCGAAAAGATACGGGATCAGATACATCACCCGTGCGCTGTAGATCAGCGTCGAGGCGATGAGGGCGTATCCGGCAAGGGTCGCGAGGAGCAGTCCGGCTTCCCGACGGATGAGGGCGGCGAGGAAGGCCGTGACCAGCACGAGGGTCGAGAGCTTGAGCGCGCCGGCCACCGAGCCGAAGCGGAGGAGCTTGCGGAGCCTGGCCGCCGCCGGCGCGCCCGTGGCCGCGCTCCCGGACAGAAAGACGCGGGTGTCTTCGACGAGGTTGTTCCATTGCGGGAGGAGCGGCAGGACCAGCACGGCGGAGACCGCCAGCCCCCCGGCGAGGAAGGCGGCGGAGAGGGTCAGGGCCCGCCGTCGCCCGCGCTCCGATGCGAGGCTTCCTCGAAGGAGGTGGATGAGCTCGAAGAGGATGAGTGGGTAGAGGAATACCGCCGACTGCCAGGCCATGGCGGCGGCGGCGGCGAGTGCCCCGGCGAGGGCCGCATACCCATGCGCACGTGCGGAAGCCGTCCCGGCGCGCCGGAGCATCCAGCACGCGGCCAGGGCCGGCGCGATGCCCCACCCGTCCACGCGTCCGCCCTTGTAGCTTTTCACGAAGAGCGGGTCGAGGAAGAAGGCCAGGCTCAGTATCCCGGCGGGCCACGGGCTCGTCCCCCGCGCGAGCAGCCATCCGAGCATCGCCGTCGCCGCGAGCATGGCGCCGAGCAGGGCCGCCGACCGCACGGCGCGCGGCGTCTCCCCGGCGGCGCGGTAAAATAGCTCGTGCACCAGCGGCCCCACGTACG
>JALVDI010000600.1 GCA_027009115.1 Polyangiaceae bacterium
GTTGTTCGTCGTCGCTGGCGACCACGACGTAGCCGACGTCGTCCGCTTCCGCCTCCGGCGCCAGCACGATCGAGACGCGTGCGACCTGCACGACGTCGGCGATGCGCCGGACGACCGTGTAGAGGATCTCGTGGAAATCCAGCGACGACGCCAGGGCCTGGGTGAGCTCGAGCATCACCTCGGCGTCGCGTTTGGCGAGGTTGAGGGCGTCGATCTTGTCCAGGACGCGGAACTGGGCGTGCACGCGGCTGATCAGCTCCGCCTCGGAGAACGGCGATCGCAGGACGTCGTCGGCGCCGTTCTCCAGAGCCTGGGCGACGAACTCGGAACGATGCCCGACCGCCAGCATGGCGCAGTCTCGGGTGCGTGCGTCCTGCCGGAGCCGCCGGAGGAGCGCGAGGGTACGGTCGTCGTCCGCGTCCGCGAGGATGAGGACGCAGTAGGGGCCCTGGGCGGCGATGAGCTCCTCGGCACCCTCAGGTGGCCGAGGGTGGGCTTCGAAGCCGGCGGCCTCGAGGGCGCGAGCCCAATCGGCACGGGCCGTCAGGTCGCGGGCGAGCACCAGCACCGCGCGCCGCGTCATAACCCGACGATACCACCGCGAATCGGCCTGGGCGAGGGGCGAGAATGTGCCGGGCCATCGGCCCGCGTCGCCGTTCGGAGCGCGTCGAGGCCACGCCCGGTGGCGTGTAGCGGGCACCCCGAGGTGGGCCTACACTCGCCCCGATGCGGTGTCCCTTCGCGCTGCTCCTGGCTTCAGTGGCGCTCGCGGTGCCGGCGCAGGCTCAGCCTCCGGGTCCGGAGGCGAGAGGTGGGGCGGGGGAACCCGAGTCTTCCGTGCCCTCGGTCTCGCCGGAGGAGGTGGGCGTCGAGGCCGCCGAGGAGCCGGGGCAGCAGCAGCAGCAGCAGACGCGGCGCCGCGCGGCCGTGCTCGTGGTCGCCGCATCGGAAGGCCAAGAAGCGGCCGCCGACGCGCTGACGGAGGTGCTCATCGGCGCGGTCGCGTCCCGTGGTGGCGTCGACATTGTGGGCAAGGAGGAGCTGCAGGCGCTTCTGCACCAAGGGGAGGCGCGTTCCCTCGAGTGCGTCTCGTCGCCTCCCTGCCTGGGACGCTTGGGCGTGCAGCTGCGTGTCGCCGAAGCCGTCGTGGGGCTCATCGCGCGCGATGCGGACCGATGGACCTTCGACCTGACCCGGCTGGAGGTCCGCGCGGGGACGGTGCTTGGGCGCGTGTTTCGGGAGGTGGAGGGAGACGTCGCCGACGTCGCTGCGGCGATGCTCGCGAGCGTCGAAGAACTCTACCGCCCGCCGCGGCGGTCTGCGCGCCTGCGTTTCGCCGCGAACGTGCCGGTGCGCCTTTTCGTGGGCGAGGGAGCGGTGGGCACCTTCCGGCGCGACCCGATCCGGGTCGAGGAACTCGAGCCCGGCGCGGTGGAGCTGCGGGCAGAGCCTCTCGTGGCGGGCTATCTTCCCTGGACGCGGGTGCTGGAGCTCGAAGAGGGCGCCGACGTTCGGATCGAGGCGAGCTTGGAGCGCGCCGCGCCAGAGCCGGCCGTGCCGCCGATTCCACGGGGGCCGCGGGTGTCGCCTCTCGTGTGGATCGGTCTTGGGGTTGCGGCCGGAGGCGGCGCGGTGGCGCTGGGTTTCGGGGCTCGTTCGCGTCGCGAGGTGCCCGTGGGTGTGAACCGTGCCCAGGCGATGGCGTTCGTGCGGGAGCGCCGGCGGGATGCCCTCGTTGCGAACGTCGCCCTCGGCGGCCTGGCGCTGGGCGTCGGGCTCGGTGTCGTGGGGTTGGCGCTCTCCGATCTCAGGGGCAGGGGCGATCTGCGGGCGACGATCGCGCCGCGCCCCGGGGGTGCGCAGGTGGTGTTGGAGGGGGCGCTGTGAGAGTCGCGTTGCTTCTGCTTGCGGCGTGCACCGTCGACGGCGACTTTCTCGACCGCGACCTCTTCCCTTGCGAGGGGCCCGCCGACTGTGGCGACGGTTGGGGCTGCGTCCGCGGCAACCCCTACGCGACCGACTTCTGCGCCCCCGACTGCGACGAAACCGACTGCGATGGGATCTGCACGGTGCAGTTTGGCCGAGCGCTTTGCCTGCGCGGCTGCCGCTTCGATCCGGAGGGCCAGCCGAGCACCTGCCCCGGCGAAGGGTACGAGTGCATCCGGTCGAGCGCCGAGACCGATGAGGGCGTCTGCTACCCGGTCACGTCGTGCCGGTCGGCGGCAGACTGCGGTCCGGACGAGGTCTGCCTTTCGGAGCTGGTAGGGTTGGCCGGGTCCCCCAACGCGGACGGTTTCTACTGCGTCCCCCGGCCGCGAGAGGGCGCGTGCCCTGCGCGTTCGACGCCCGTGGACATCGACGCGGAGGGGACGGCGCTGTGTCTCGCGACTTGCGCGCCTCCCGACACGCGCTGTCCGCCGGGGTTCGGCTGCCTCTTGCAGAGCGCGGTGTTCACCGCCGCCGGCACCGACGTGTTGTGCTTCCCAGGGCTCTATGGTGTGGCGTGCGACGACGACACCAACTGTCTTCTCGGGCGATGCCTCGACACCGGCGACGCAGGCAAGCAGTGCACCCTGAGCTGCGACGAGGCCGCTCGGCTCGCTGGGGGTTGCGGCAACCTCTACTCGCTGGCGACGGTCGTCGACGCTTTGGGGTTCGAGTGCGATGCGGGTGCCTTCGGCGGCGAAGGCGGCGGCGTCTGTGTGACGCGATCGGGCATCGGTTTCGTCTGCACGACCCCCGAGAGCGACGCCTACGTTTGTGCAAGTGGGCTCGAGTGCCGTCGCTTTCCCGCGAACGATGGCGCGGAAGTGCGCTTGTGTACGCGACCTTGCTTCATCGACGACCAATGCAACCGTTTCGGGGAGCAGAGCAACTACTGCCAGCCGACGATCCGTGGAGGGTTCTGCCTTCCGAAGGGTGGGGCGGGGGCTAGCTGTGTCGAGCATCGCCAGTGCCGAAGTGGCGAGTGCCGCGCCGGCACCTGTACCGCGACCTCCTGAGCTTCGACAACGGGTGGCCTTCGGCTGCCGCCTCGCGCGGCGATGGGCTATAGCCAGTAGATGAGCGACGAGCGGCCCGTGGGCGTGTTCGACTCGGGTCTTGGCGGCTTGACCGTGGCTCGGGCGATCCGGGCTGTCTTGCCGGCCGAAAGGCTGCTCTACCTCGGCGACACGGCCCGGGTCCCTTACGGGACTCGAAGCGAACGGACCGTCATGCGCTACGCGAGGATTTGCGCGCGCCACCTCGCGAGTGAGGGCATCAAGGTGCTCGTGGTGGCCTGCAACACCGTCAGTGCCGTCGCCCTCGACATGCTCCGGGTCGAGTTGGATGTGCCCGTCATCGGCGTCATCGGTCCAGGGGCGCAGGCCGGCGTTGCGGCGAGTCGGCGTGGCAGACTCGGGGTGATCGCGACTCGGGGCACCATTGCCTCGGGGGCTTACGTGCGCGCCGTGGCGGCCCTCGACCCGCGTGTGGAAGTGGTGCCGCAGGCGGCGCCGCTCTTCGTCCCTCTCGCCGAGGAAGGCTGGGTCCGCGGCGAGGTCGCCGAGCGCGTGGCCGAGGCCTATCTCGCCCCCCTCGCGGATGCCGGCGTGGACGCGCTCGTGCTCGGCTGCACCCACTACCCCCTGCTTCGGGAGGTCATCGAGACGACGGGACGGCGCCTGTGTGGCGAGTTGACCGTCGCCGACAGCGCGGAGGCCGCGGCCACCGAGCTCGCCACGCTTCTGCGTGAGCGTGGCCTCACCCACGACGGGCCCGGTGAGCTGCGGCTGCGCGTCACCGACCAGCCGGCCCGCTTTGGCGAGGTTGCCTCGCGCTTCCTCGGCGCGGATCTCGAATCCTTCGAGGTCCGGCAGGTCGATCTCTGAGGGTAGCCCCGGGACAAGAGCGCGCTCAAGCCCAGAAGAGGCGGAGCGGCGCGCAGCTTTGGTAAGCTCGGCGTATCGCCGACTCGGACCACGACTCAAGCGAGCTGCTGCCGACGCTGCCGCCGGGACCTCCGGATCCGTCGCTTCCGCCCGCGTCGGGTCTCAGCGATCCGCCGGTGGAGCCCATCTTCATGGAGGGAGAGCTCGTCGACGGCGTTTACGAGATCCGGACCCTCCTCGGCGAGGGGGGCATGGCCCAGGTCTACGAAGCCCACGACCGCATCCTCGATCGCCTCGTGGCCGTGAAGGCGGCTTGGCCCAAGCCGGACTTTCCTCCGCTCTTGAACGAAGGCCGAGCCTTGGCGCGGTTCCGGCATCCGAGCCTCGTTTCGGTTCATACGGCCGGCGAACATCGAGGTATCGAGTTTTTGGTGATGGAGCGCATTTACGGCGTGAGTCTGGCCGAGCACATCCGCCACCGCCGCGCGCTGGGGGTGCGCTTCGAGGTGGACGAGGTCCTGCGGCTGGTTGCGCCGCTCGCCGAGGCTCTGGGGGTCGTTCATCGGGCCGGCGTCGCACACCGGGACGTCAAGCCGGCCAACGTGATGCTGACCCCCGACAGCCGCATCGTGCTCATGGACTTCGGCTTGATGCTGCCCGAGCTCTTCGTCGGCTCTCAGGCGTCCATCGCGGGGTCGCCTCCGTACATGCCTCCCGAGGCACTCACGAACACTGTCGCGAGCGGGGCGGGGCAGCTGATCGATGTCTACGCTCTCGGTGTCATCCTCTTCGAGCTGCTCATGGGGCGCCGCCCGTTCGAGGCCGAGTCGCTCGTGCAGCTCTACGCGATCCTGGCTCACGAGACGGCCCCGCGGCTCGACGAGCTGAGGGACGACGTCCCGCCCGAGCTCGCCGAGCTCGTCGCCGAGATGCTCGCCAAGGCGCCGGAGGATCGTCCGGCGAGCGCCGAGGGGGTCGCTTGGGAGCTGCAGGCGATGCTTCGGGAGCGCGCCTCGCGTGGGAGGCCCAAGGACGCCGCTCAGGCTCCGTCGAAGCCCGAAAGGAGAGGGCTCAAGGTGCTCGTGGTGGAGGACGACGACGACATCGCTCGGGTGTTGGGCTTTTATGTCAAGCAGGTCGCCGGCAAGGACACGGAGGTGCGACGTGCTTGCGACGGCGAAGAGGCGATCGCGGCGCTGCGGAGCGACGCGCCGGATCTGATGCTTCTCGACCTGCACATGCCGAAGATGAACGGTATCGAGGTTTGCATGCAGGTCCGTGGGGAGCGCATCGCGCCCGCCTGCAAGATCGTTTCGGTGAGCGCTGGCGCCCAGGAGCACGACCTGCAGCTCCTCCACCAACTCGGGATGCACCACTTCGTTCAAAAGGGGAGCGAGCTGCGCCGAAACATCGCGCATGTGATGCGCGAGCTCTTCCCGCTCCACTGCAGCGAGCTCGACTGAAGGTCGGCGCACCCGCTGCCATCGGTCCGCCCCAGTCCGGAGCACGACGGGGCGTGTTCGCGAGGACGGCCCTGCGTGATGAAGCCGAGCGAGAAAACCTTGAAGGTTCTCGAGGCGCGATGCGTGGGCGTGTTCCCAGGCGTGAGGCGCACGGAGAGGTATCTCAGCGAGCGGCTATGGGCGAAGCAGGCGCTCGAGGGTGGCGCGGACCACCGCATCGCGCTCCACGTCCATGCGCGCTCGGAGGGAGCGCAGCGCCTGGGGCGTGCCGATGCGGCTCAGGGCACGCACGGACGCTTCGCGCACCACGGGCTCGGGGTGTTCCAAGAACGGTTCGATGTCGACGAGCGCTTGCGGCCCGAAGGCGCGCCCGAGGGCGAGGAGGGCGGTGCGCACGAAGAGGTCCCGTTGCCCCGGGGCTTGGGCTACGGCGCGCAAGAACGTGCGGCACGCCTCGGACGGGTAGTGGGCCGCCACGGCGACGCTCCGGAGGCGGACGTAGGTCGGCTCGCGCGGGTCGTTGTAGAGGGCGACGAGCACGCCCAAGGTGCGAGGCCCGAGGGCCTGCCACGCCGCCGGCGGCGGGACCTGCTCGTAGGCCGACAACATTTGCCGCACCCGCTCGACCGAAGGCTGGGCGGAGGTCACGAGCGGTGCCCCCATGGAGGCGACGAGAACGAGGCCCGCGAGAAGGAGAGAGCGCATCCTGCGGCATTCTAGCAGAGCCCTTTGGGTGGGAGGCACCCTCGGCCCCCGATCGTCGGGCTGCCTTCCGCGCATTCCGTGCTATGGGCCACTCCGCGTGATCCTCCGGACCGAGACGGTCGAACAGATCATCGACGGCGACAGGCGCGGCACCTTCATCAAGCAGGTGGTGATGACGCCAGGGCAGCCGATCGGGATGGTGCGCAAGTACCGCGCCGACCTGGAGCCCTCGCAGACCCGTGGTGCCGTCATGCTCATCCACGGCTTCGGTCAGAACCGCTACACTTGGCACATCAGCCGCCGATCGTTCTCGGCCTATCTCGCCCAGCGCGGTTGGGACGTCTTCAACGTCGATCTGCGCGGCCATGGGCGGTCGCTGTACTTCGACGGTCGGAGGCCGCGCGTGCTCGACGAGTACATCGACGAGGACGTGCCCGCCTGCGCCCGTGAGGTCGTCGAGCTCAGCGGCCACTCGAAGGTCTTCCTCATCGGCCACTCCATGGGCGGCCTCATCAGCTACTGCGCGGGTGCGACGAAGCTCAAGAGCCAGCTCCGGGGCATTGTTACCCTCGGTTCGCCCTACGGGTTCGGGAAGGGCTCGGTTGCCATGAAGGGGCTGGCGACGGTGCTCAACACCCTGCGCCTGACGGGCCTCCTCGACGCGCCCGTTCAGTTGCCCCTCGAGCTGCTTGGCAAGCACCTGCGACGCCGGCGCAAGTTGTGGAACAGCCGCTTCTTTCCGACTCCGGTACGCGCCTGGCGTCCGGACAGTGTCGAGGACGAGGTACTCGAGGAGTACCTGCGGCTCGCCTTCGAGCAGACGAACCTCTCCATCGCCTTCGACATCCTCGCCGGCGGTGACCGCGTCGCTCTGACGAGCGGCGACGGTTCCGTGGACTACGGGGTCGCGTTCGAGGCCCTCAAGCGGCCGCTGCTCGTCATCGCGGGGGATCAGGACGACCTGGCGCCGCCGGAGTCGTGCCGGGTGGCGTACGATCGAAGTCGCAGCGACGACAAGACCTTTCGCGTGTTTCCGGCGGGGCACGCCGACATCGTCATCGGCCGCGAGACCGCCGCGACGATCTGGCCGCTCATCGGCGATTGGCTCGAGCGACGCTGAGGCACTTCGTCGAAGGCTCGGCTCTCGGCGAGGTCAGAGCACGTCTCAGCATCGCTCGTCGCCGCTTCATGGCCTGCGGGCGCCCTCTGCCGCCATCTCTCGCCTTGAGAATGCCCGGCATTGCCTCGGGCTGTGGACGCGCCATGGGTCGCGCCCGGTCCACGGATCGACGGACGATGGTGTTTTGGACGCCTTAGCCCA
>JALVDI010000601.1 GCA_027009115.1 Polyangiaceae bacterium
TCGGTCTCGTCGGTCTCGTCGGTCTCGTCGGTCTCGTCGGTCTCGTCGGTCTCGTCGGTCTCGTCGGTCTCGGACTCGGACTCGGACTCGTCGGACTCGTCGGACTCGTCGGACTCGTCGGACTCGGACTCGGACTCGTCGGACTCGTCGGACTCGTCGGACTCGTCGGTCTCGTCGGTCTCGTCAGCGTCGGCGTCGGCGTCGGACTCGTCAGTCTCGTCGGCGTCGGCAGACAGCGCCTCGTCAGACTCCTCGGTCTCGCCGGACCGTGACTCGTCGGCGGCCTCGGCGGGCTCGTCGACCTCCACTTCGTCGTCCTCGGCCGCCTCCGCGGTGGCTGCACGGTCCCCCCGACCCCGCCGCCGGCGGCGACGGCGGCGCTTCTTCCGCCCGCCCTCTTCTTCGTCGGCCTCGGAGATCTCCTGCTCCTCCGCGACCTCCGCCTCGTCGACGGGAGTCTCCCGCCCCGGGCCTTCGAGCGCCTCCAGGAGCTCGAGGTCCAGGAATGCGAGGGGCGCGACGGCGCGGCGCAGCCCAACCCCGGCAGCCTCCATGGCCTCTGCGAGCCGGCTGGCTCCGAACAGCGCCACCGGCGCCGAACCCACGGCGGCCGCCTCCTCTTCGGCGCCGCGCAGCACCCCACCGAGACCGATCAGCCACGCCACGCGAGCATCGCCGTAGTGGTGCAGCGAGCCACGGAGCTCGACGACCTGCTCGCGCGTCAAGCTTCCGTCGCGCACGAGGTGAATCGCCAGCGGGACCGAGGCCGGCCCGCGGCGCAGCGTCCCGGCCAGGTCGAACTCGCCGGCCCGCGCGTCCGGACGTCGGACCCCCCGCAGCCCGATCACGCCCTCGGCGTTGAGCCAGGTCGCGAGGAGCTCCAACAGCCCCGCCGCGGGCATCCGGGCGAGCCGCCGCATGAACGCGCGGTGGACGAGCTCGCGTTGGCGAGACGCGGCCCGGAGCGCATCCTGCTCGGCGCGGACGGCTTCGGCAGGCAACGCCCACTCGGTCGCGCTCAGCTCGTCTCCGACGAGCCGAAAGCGGGGCGGCAGGCCCTCCCCTCGGCGGCGGGCACCATCGCCGAGGACGGCCGCCGCGATCGTGGGCACGAGACCCGCGGCGTCCCCGGAGAGACGGCCCTTGCGGACGAGCTGCTCGGCCACCGCGACGAGCCGAGCCGGCGCTCGGCGGCGATCGGCGAGCACCGCCGCGATCGCGTCCGAGAGCTCGCCCCCGGTCGGCTCGCCATCGCCGGTTGCCCGCTCCCACTCGCCGGCCAGCGGCTTGCGTTCCCTGGGCTCCCGACCTTCCCGCCGACGCTGGCGGCGCCCTCCACGAGCCTCCTGGCGCTCCTCGTCGTCCCGCTTCTTGCTTCGCCTGCGGCGGCGCTTGCGGCGCTTGGGCCGTTCGGTGTCGTCCTCCCCCTCCTCGTCGTCCTCGTCGTCAAGCTTGGCGAGGATCGGCTCGTCGTCGTCGTCTTCCTCGGGAAAGAGGTCGGCCCCTGGAACGGGACGCGCCGGCATCGCCTCCTTGGGTTCCTCCGACACGGCCGCGGGCTCCTCAGCCGGGGCCTCCGGCAACTCGTAGTCGTGCCCCGACTCGTGGCGCGCCGCATCCAGGACCTCCTGCGGGAACTCCCGGAGCCCGAACACTCCTGGCTTGACCTTGATGATGAGCGCGTCGCCGCGGTCCTTGCGCACCATGGTCGCCAGCCGCGAGCTCATCGTCGTCTCGGGCGTCTTGCCCAGGTGCGAGAGGAGATCCCGCTCGATCGCGATCTCCGTGATCTTCTTGTAATGGAGGGGCTTACCGACGAGCCGCAGCACCTCCACGGCAGCTTCCGTGAACGTCATGACGTGTAAAATTCCGTGAGCAGGGCAGCGCCTTCGAGCGGCTGCCCGTTGGGTTGGGGGACGATGCGCGTCCCATCGGGGACGAAGACGCTCGTCCGAGTGAGTGACGCGAGCGGCGAAGCGGCTGTCGAGGTTGAATCGAAGTGAACATCTGCGCTGGCTCGCGAGCGTTTCGAGGGGTAACACCCGCTGTCAGAGATGGCAATGCGCACGCTCGCTCTCATCGCCCTGAGCGCCCTGAGCGCCTGCGGCTCCACCGAGCCGCCACAGGCGAGCGCAACGGCCACCACCGAAGCCTGGAACGTCGCCCCACCGAGCGACGACCCGGACGCACCCTGGGACCCGCGGCTGCTGCGCATGTTCCCCGACGTCTACCTGGGCACCGAACGCGTCTGTGACCTCGTTCGGGTGGGACAGCTTCAGGCCCTGGAGCACCGTCACGGGCGGCGCTACCCCGTCCCCGTGAGCCATCGCGCCGCCGTCCGTTGCCGCAGTCCACTGGGCGAAGGTTGGGCGGACCTCGTGTTCACCACGGATACCGCCGGGCTCACGAGCTACGCGCGTGCCGGGGAGCGGATTCGCATCCGCGCCCTGGCGCCCCACGGCTTCGAACGGATGCCGGTGGTCGCCTTCGTCGCGCACATCGGACCGGCGCCTGCTGCCCGACCGGCGCGTTGGGCCTGGGCGCCGGTCCCCAGCGCCGACGCGCTCGCGGATCGAAAGGGGCCGGGGCTGTGCGCGCTCGCCTACGTAGGCCCGATCGAGCCGACGGATCCGGCGCAGGCGAGCGAGGAGGACGCTCAGCGCGCGGTCGTGGCCTGTCGCCACCCCCTCGGCGAAGACCTGCTCGCCCTTGTCTTCTCCCGCCAGCGGCAGTTCTCGGCACTCCGCCTGCGGCGCGGCGAGGTCGTGCCGGTCGAGGTCAGCGAGCATCGAACGGACAGCGGCTTGCCCCTCGTACGGTACACAGGCCCCTGAGA
This sequence comes from Polyangiaceae bacterium, assembly GCA_027009115.1. GTDB lineage: Bacteria > Myxococcota_A > Polyangia > Polyangiales > Houyiibacteriaceae > JALVDI01. The sequence continues at coordinate 2,837 of JALVDI010000601.1, forward strand.
GCCCGTCGACGCACTCGCCCTCCCCCCGGGAGAGCGCGCACGCGGCGGGTCGCCACCCCTCGAAACGGCGTCGCCCAGTCCATCGCGCAGGCGCAGTCACGACCGCGGTTGGTACCGCGGACTGCTCGCAGGACGCCCCGGAAAGCCCTGACGCGCACGCCGCTTTCTTGACCGAGCGGATCGGGGCAGGTATCGCAGTGTCCAGTCGGGTTCACCGACGCGGCGCGAGAGACGCGGTTGGGCGGTTCGCTTCGAGTCTCGCCACCAGTCTTGGTCCGTAATCGTTCGCCAATTCTCGGCTGGCACGCACCTCGCTTCGCAACCGGTCCCGCAGGAGCAACCCATGGACGATTTGAAACAGAAGCGCATCGGTGTCCTCCTTGGCGGCCTCAGCGCCGAGCGTGAGATCTCGCTGCGCAGCGGCGAGGCGATCCACCGGGCCCTGGTCGATCGCGGTTATGACGCCCACAAGGTCTACGTCGACGGGGACATCGATCAGGTGCTCCGCCAGGCGCCCATCGACGTGGCCTTCCTCGCCTTGCACGGCACCTACGGAGAGGACGGCTGCATCCAAGGGCTGCTGGAGGTGCTGGGCATTCCCTACACCGGGTCCGGGGTGCTTCCGAGCGCCCTTGCCTTCGACAAGATCAAGGCCAAGGAGCTCTTCCGCCTCTACAATGTGCCCACGCCGCCCTACTACGCGCTCGACACCCGCGACCTCGACACGCTCGCGGAGCAGCACGGCAGCTTCGGCTTTCCGGCCTTCGTCAAGCCCCGCCGAGGAGGCTCGAGCGTCGGCGCCGCCCGTGCCAACGACCTCGCCGAGCTACGGGAGCGCTGCGTGGAAGCCGGGCAGTTCGACCGCTCGGTGCTCGTCGAACGCTTCGTGAGAGGCCGGGAGGTCGCTGTCGGGCTTCTCGACGGGCGCGCGCTCGGAGCCGTCGAGATCGTCCCCAAGGGCCGCTTCTACGACTATCGCTCGAAGTACCAGAAAGGTCAGAGCGAGTACCACTTCCCGGCTCGCCTCAGCCCCACCCGCTACAAGGGGGTGCTCAACCTCGCCGAGCGAGCCGCGCGGAGCCTCGGGGTCCGTGGCGCGACCCGGGTCGACCTCTTGGTGACCGAGGGCGAAAACGAGTACGTGCTCGAGGTCAACACGCTCCCAGGCATGACCGAGACCTCGCTGCTTCCGAGGATCGCCCAAGGGGCAGGCTACGACTTCGCGAGCCTCTGCGAAGCGATCCTCGCCCGGGCGAGCCTCGGCCAGAGCAGCGTGGCGGTCGCGGCCCCAGCGACGGTCACGGCGCCGGCGACGGTCACGGCGCTTCGCGACTGAGCCAGCGCCACGCCACACGCGCTGGGGCGTCGCTCACCACACTCGACTGGCCGCAGACGTCCGCCACCAGGGCGCTTCCCCGCGCAACGAGCCTGCCGCCGACCCACAGCGTCAGCTCCCCTCCTCCTCGCGCGATCCACACCTGAAGCCTGCCGCATCCGTCGAAGGACTGGGCCCGCCCCGCGGACCACCGACCCTCGCCCCGCGCCGCGACGACCCAGCCGGCGGGAAGCGCCGGCGACGCCCCTCGCTGAGCCTGGGACGTCCCCAGCCAAAGGGCGCCCTCGCCGCCGACCTCGGCGCTCGCTCCCTCCAGCACCCGAACTCGGACCCGCGCGGGAGCCGGGCCTCGGACCGACGCCGTCGCCTGGCCTCTGTCCGCGCAGGTCGTGATCGCCACCTGCCGGCCCGGCGCTTCGTCGAGCGTGCGGCTCTCCAGTTCGACCGCGAGCTCCAGCGAGACGGAGGCCTCCGCCACGACCGCGATGCAGCGCCCGGGGCGGAGTTGGACGGGGAAGCGAACCGGCTCGCCCGCGGCGGGGAGGTCGATCCATCGCTCCCGGCGCAGGGTGCGCAAGCCCCGGCCCCGGAGAGCCTCCTCCAGTTCGCTGAGGGCGGCCGGCGCCGGCACGTCGCCGAGGGCAGCGCGCATCGACGGCGCGTCCCCCGTCCACACGGCGAGCTCGTAACGCCCCGCGCCCTCGTACGCGCGGGCCACGACGTAGACCCGACCCCCATCGCCGCACCAGCGAACGGTGGGATGGTCGTCGGGCTCGACGTCCTCGCCGAGGAGGGTCCCCTCCGGGTCGTAGACCGCCAGATCGAGGTCGCGCAGCCCGGGCGCGCTCGCCGAGACCACCGCGGCGCAACCTCCCGGGACCTCCACCGCGAAGCTGTGGCGCTGTCCCGGCGCCAAGAAGCCCCGCTCCTGGTGGACGCGGCGCAACCCGGCGGCCCGGAGCGAGCCCCCGACGGCGACCCCCTCCTCAGGGCCGGGCTCGCGCGCCGCCGATGCCCCAGCGCAGCAAACCAGCGTCAGCAGCCACAGCACCGCCGATGGGTGGCTCACCGGCGTCCCCCGGCCGCGCCGTCGGTCGTACGGGCGAGCAAGAAGCGGCCCGCCCCACGGAGCATCCGCAGGCGCACGAGGTGGATCCCGCGGGCGCAGCTACGAACACGGGGCGGCGCCCCACGCGAGCTCGCCAGCAGACGCTCCTCCGTATCGAGCAGCTGAAGCTCGACGAGGGCGCCCCTGGCCTCGGGCGCCGCGAAGACAGCGACGACCCCGCAGCCCCTCCAGTCGAGCTCTCGGTCGAGGCTCTCGCCGCTTTGCAGGTGGACCCAGCCCTCCGCCGAGAGCGGCCCGTAGCGTGCTTCGAGCTCGACCCACGGCCGCCGCCCCGAGGTCCCGAGCGCCTGAGAGCCGCGCGCTCGCTGCGAGACCACGGCCACGGTGGCTCGCTCCGCCCCGCCGGCCCCGTGCGCGACCAGCAGCCGCTCCGAGGTGTGTTCCGGGCAGTCGGCGAGGGTGCCGTCGACGGAGCGCCGTCGGTCCGCCGCGATCTCTCGGCCATCCGGGGAGAGGAGAGAGACGTCCAGGGCCCCGCTCGCCGGGAACACCCCCAGCACGTAGCAGCGCCCTCCTTCGAGGATCAACGGCAGGCGCGCACGCCCGCGATCCAGGCGCAGGACGTCCTGCCGGTCCAAGGCGTAACCCCGCCGACGTTCCGCGGCGATGAAACGCCGCAGTCGCTCGGCGGCGGCGGGCGTGGGTGGCGGCGGGCCGAGGTCCGGGTCGGCCGAGCGCAGGCCCGGCGCCCCGGCAAAGCAGCCCCCCAGCTCGCGGCCCAGATCGGGAAGGGGCCACGGCCCGCCGCCGACGACCGCCAGCCCGATCTCGCTGGGGGCCGTGACTCGGACGCTCCAGTGCAAGGTGACACCGGCCGCTCCGCAGAAGCGGAGCGCGGCATGGGGGGTCCTCGGCCCGTCGACAGCGAGGTCGAGGCCGCTGTCGCTGCGCAGCACCCCGTTCACAGACGCCTCTGGGTTCTCCGCCGCAGCCAGCACCGTCACGCACGCCGCGACCTCGAAGCGATGAGCGCCCGAACGTACTTCGCCGGGGGTAAGAAAAAAGGTCTCCCGTGCACGAACCTCCGCCCCAAGGTGAGCGAGCGCCGCGTCCACACAGGAGGCGTCGGCCACCGAAGCCTGCAAGAACGCAACGACGACGATCAGTCCACGCGCCACTGCAAGAGCACCTCACCGCTGCCGCGGTACAGACGGGTCTCGAGGGAGAGCGGCCGGGGCGGGGTGTCCTCAGGCGCACAGTAAGTGACCGTCGCCCAAGGCGCCGGCCCCGTGTCGGAGGCGACGGCCTCTCCGGCTGCGTCCCGCAGAAGCAGGTCGACATCCTCGACGCTCGCGCTTCCCGCCGCCGCCGCCCTGATGCACCGGCCCGCCTGGAGCGCGAAGCGAGCGTCCTCTCCCTCGTCGAGGCGGAGGCGCTCTCGCGCTGCGGGGGCAGCCTCGTCGAAGGTCGCCACCGCGGCGAGCCGCGCCTCGGCCACATCCGTGAGGGACACAGCCGGCAGCCGCGCCAGCGCGTAGCGCCCCCGCCCATAGGCCTTGACCGTGACCCGATAAATGGCCGGCGTCGCTGCGCACGCCACCACCTGGGCCGTGTGCTGAACCCGCGTGTCGCGGTCCGCAACGTGCCCGTCCGGATCGACGAGGTAGAGATCGAGGTCGAGCTCGCCGCCGCCCGCACCCACCACCAGCGCGCAACCCGGGCCCACCAGCACCTCGTGGGTGCGGGTCTCCCCGGGGTCCAAAGGAGCGTCCTGGACGATGGTGACCGGCGGGCCGAAGCCGCCGCGGGCAAAGTCTTCGAGCTGAGCTCCCAGAACCGCGAGGGGCTCGGCATCCGCCACCTCCTCGGCGGGCGGGGGCGCGGGTTCTTCGGGTGCTCCGGACAGGACCATGACCCCGACCGCGCCGCTGCCCTGGAAAGCGCGAACCTCGACGGTCGCCTGCTGGTCGGACGGCGGACAGTACTCGACCCGCGGGCGAGCGTCCGCGCCGAGGTCCCTCGCAACCTCGGCCCCGCGCGGATCGTAGAGGTAGAGGTCGAGGTCCTCGACGCCCTCCCCTCCGCGGGCCACGACCACGTAGCAGCGGCCCGCCGAGAGCTCGAGCGCCCGTCGCAGCTCCTGCCCCTCCGCGACCCGTTGAAAGAAGGGCTCTCCCTCGACCACCAGCCCGCGCTCACGGAGGCCCTCGCGGACCTCGAGGAGGGCCTCCTCGACCTCCCGAAAAGGAACCGGCGGGGCGACGACTCCATCGAAGAGTGCATCGAACCCCTCCCCGGCGCCGGGCTCCGACTCGAAGGCGCCCACGACCACGGCGCCGCTGCCCTCGAAGGCACGCAGCTCCAGGTAGTGGGGCGCGGTCGGCGGCTCCTCCTGCGCTGGACATACGTGCAGAAGCGCCCCTTCGCCGCGAACGTCGTCCGATGCCAGCTCGAAGCCGTCGCCGTCGTAGATCGAGGCCCGGAGATCCCGCAGCCCACCGCCCGCCAACGCGAGCCAGGTGGTGCAGCGGCCGGTCGGGAGGTCGACGGGAAGCACGACAGCCTGCCCTTCGAGCACGAAGGTCCGCCGCAGACGGGTCGCATGTCCGTAGCCTCGGGCCCGCATGCGGCGCCGCAGCCGACCGAAGCGTCGCGCCAGGGCGTCCAGTGGGCCGAGGGAAGGTTCCGAGGAGGGTGAGGGCGCGGGCCGAGGCGGCTCCTGACAGGCAGCCAGCACGAGGACAGGCCAGAGCACCGCAGCGCCCAGGGCCGGCCTCACGGACCGGCCTCACGGTCGCGGGCCAGGTCGTCCAGGCGGATGTCCAGCCCCGTCGGCCCCTCGAAGCGCGCCACGGCAAACAGGCCGCTCCCTTCGGCGCGCAAGGCGACGAAGTACGTGCCCGTCTGGGGCGGACAGTAGCGCAAGGCGCGGGTGCCGGGGGCGCTGTGGGCCACCTCGCCGCCGTCGCTGTCGTAGAGCGCGATCGTCAAGTCCTCCATCGCGGCGCTCACGGCGGCGAGGACGACGTAGCAGCTCCCCCGGCGTAGCCGCAGCTCGTCGACCGCCGCCCCGCGATCGACCAAGAAACCCCGCCAGGGCGTGCCCTCCACGTCGGTGAAGCCCCTCGTGCGGACCACCGTGGCCGCCCGCTCGAGTTCCGCCTCCACCGCGGGCGATCGGAACTCCGCGGCTCGCCGAGCCGGCGGATCGGCCGAAGCGTCGCCGTCGCAAGCGCTCGGGAGCGCCGCGAAGCTCAGCGCGACGAGCAGGGCGCGTAGCGGCATGGGCAGGCGATACCAGGCGGCCGGCCCCGCATCAACGCTCCGCCACCGGCTCCTCGCGGACCTCGAGCCTCGCCTCCCGGAAGCGATCGGTCCCCGGCACGTGAACCCACAGCGCCCGGCCCCGGACCTCTCCCTCCACGACGCTGACGACGAGGAACGCGCAGGGCCACATGAGCATGCCCTCCTGGGCGAAGGTCGCAGCGTCCTCGTCAGAGAAGTAGGGGCCCGCGTCGCAGTGGGAGTGGTAGATGACCTTGAGCGGCCTCCCGGCGGCGGCCGCCTCCTCGAAGGTTCGCGCCGCCCGGAGCTCGTTGATCTTGAAGTAGGTCCGAGATGTCCGAGGGAAGGTCTCGGGATCCAGCCGGTGGTACTTGTCGGCCTCGTTCGTTTCCCGCTGCATTGCGTCGAGCCGGGAGGCCTCCTCGATGGGGCCAAAGACGAAACCGCAGCACTCGCTCGGGTACGCCTCGCGGGCGTGGGCCTCGATGGCCTCGAGCACCGCCGGGTCGATGACGAGGTCGCCCTCGACCCAGGGCAGGTCCGGGTACTGGGGATGAGTCATCGCGTCACCATACGTAGTGCCGATCCCATTTCATGGGCGCGAAGTAGCGATCGCCGCGGTCGCACGCGATCGTCACCACGCACCCCGCTTCCCCGCGGGAGGCCAGGCGCTGCGCGACGGCGAAGGCCCCGAAAACGTTGGCACCCGACGAGTGCCCCACATGAATGCCCTCCTGCTCGGCGAGGCGGTCGCTCATGTCCCAGCCGTCGTCCGTACGGACGGGGAGGATCTCGTCGAGAATGGAGGGGTCGTAGATCGGAGGCACGATCGAAGTGGCCATGTGCTTGAGCCCTTCGAGTCCATGGAGCGCCTCGGCGGGCTCGAGGCCGACGCAAACGATCGGTCGGGGATGCTCCTTGAGCCGGCGCGTGGTCCCCATGAGGGTCCCCGTCGTGCCCATCCCCGTCACGAAATGCGTGATGCGGTCGCCGAGCTGATCGAGGATCTCGGCGCCGGTGCCGAGATAGTGGGCCTTCGGGTTGGAAGGATTGGCGTACTGGTCCGGGTAGAACCACTTGTCCGGATCGGCCGCGACGATCTCTTTGACCCGCGCGATGGCCCCATCGGAGCCCAACATCGGGTCGCTGAAGATCAGCTCCGTCCCAAACGCACGGGTGATGTCCTTGCGCGGCTTGCTCACGTTCGAGGGCATCACGAGGGCCACGCGGTAACCGAGCGCCGCCCCGAAAAGACTGTAAGCGACCCCCGTGTTGCCGCTCGTCGAATCAATGAGGACTTTGTCCCGCGTCAGCCGCCCGTCCGCGATCGCGTCGAGCATCATCTGACGGGCCGGTCGGTCCTTCACGGAGCCACCCGGGTTCATGTACTCGAGCTTCACGTAGATCTCGACGCCGGGCGTCTCTCTCTCGAGGGTCCTCAGCCGAAGCAGGGGGGTGTCCCCCACCGCGTCGACGATGGACTGGAGGCGGCGGCTCCGCGTCACGGTTCGTCTCCCCACAGGTCTGGCGGGAGCTGGGCCGGACGGCCCACCCCTAGCTCGGCCTTGATCCGCTCGACGGCAGCGAAGGCGCCAGCGAGGGCAGCGATGACGGGGTCGTCGACCGGCGCGACGGCGAGGGGCAGCGCGGCGGGGTCCTCTCGCATGCCGGCACGGCGCAGATAATCCGCGGCGATCCGCGCGGCCCGACAGCCACCGCCCCGGAATGCGGCGCCACAGAGCCGCTCCTGGCCCGCGGCACCGATCTCGGGCAGCAACAGGTGCCGCACGTAGCGGCGCTTCTGTTCCACGGTGAGGCTCATCCGCCCGCGATCGCCGGGATGATGCTCACGCTGTCGCCGTCCTTCAGCGGGGTGTCGAGCCCCTCGAGCGTCCGGATGTCGTCTTCGTTGACGAAGAGGTTGACGAAACGCAGGACGCTCCCGTCCTCGTTGCAGACGCGCGCCTTCAGCCCCGGGTGAGCGGCTTCGGCCGCGTCGAGCGCGGCACGCACCGAGCCCCCGTCGACGGCGAGCTCCTCAGCGCCGCCGGTGAGACTGCGAAGCGCGGGCGGGATACGAAGGGTCACGGCCATGGGTTTGTCTCCTTTGTTCCTCAAGACGCGGCGCAGCTCGCCGCGTAACGTTCCGGTCGAAGGTCCTGGATAGCGCCGCGCGCGTGCGGGCAGTCCGCACGGGGCCGAACCCGGCGCCGCCGCAAGCGTCCTTCCAGGCCGTGGTAGCTGTAGAGCCTCCCGTCGATGCTCTCCCGGCGCGCCCAGGCGACCGCCAGCCGCGCCTGCAGCGCCCCGAGGACCCCCACGACGGGACCGACGACCCCAGCCGTCGCGCAGGTCTCCACACGGTCGCGCGGGATGTCCTCGAAGACGCAGCGCATGCAGAGGCCGTGGGGTCTACGGTTGGCACAGGCCAGCGCCCAGCCACTCCAGCGCACCGCCCCGGCCTGGACGCAAGGGATCGCCGCGAGCGCGCAGGCGTCCGCCACCAGGAACTTCGTCGCGAAGTTGTCGGCGCCCTCCAGCACCAGATCGATCCCCGCGAGCAGCTCGGCCGCCGTGTCCGGGAGGAAGCGAGTGCGCACCGCCTCGGTGGAGGTTGGGTGCCCTGCCTCGCGGGCCAGGGTCCAAAGGACGCGTGCCGCAGTCGTGGCCTTGTCCGCGCCCACGTCCTCGTCGCCGTAGAGCACCTGGCGCTGGAGGTTGCTCACCTCCACGATGTCGTCGTCGACGATGCGCAGATGCCCAACGCCCGCCTGCGCCAGCGCTCGGCTGGCCGGGGAACCGAGGCCGCCCGCGCCCACGACCAGCACCCGTGTGGACCCCAAGCTCACTCGAAGTACTCGTCCAGGCTGAAGTAGCGCTCGCCCGTGTCGCAGAGCACGGTGACGACGTTCTTGCCCGGCCCGAGCTCTTCCGCCACGGCCGCGGCAATCGCCACGTTTCCCCCCGCGGAGATGCCCACGAGCAACCCCTCTTCCCGCGCCAGACGGCGCTTCATCTCCCAGGCCTGGCGGTCCCCCACCAGACGCACCTCGTCCACCACGGAGGCGTCGTAGTTCGTCGGCACGAAGCCCGCATTCAGCCCTTGGATCTTGCTGGGCCCGGGGCGTCCGCCGCTCAAGACCGGGCTCGCCTCCGGCTCCACGGCCACCACGAGCACGCTCGGGTCCCGCGCCCGCAGCGCCCGACCGACGCCGCTCACCGTCCCACCGGTGCCGACGGAGGCCACGAAAGCGTCCACCCGTTCCCCTCCAAGCGCCTCGAGGATCTCCTCGGCGGTCGTCTCCGCATGGGCCCGGGGGTTGGCCTCGTTGTCGAACTGCTGAGGCATGAAGGCGCCGCGCTCACGCACGATCCGCTCCGCTTCCTCGATCGCGCCCTCCATGACCCGCTCGGGATCCGTGAGCACGATCTGGGCGCCGTAAGCCTCGAGGAGCGCGCGGCGCTCGAGGCTCATCGAGGCGGGCATGGTGAGCACGAGGTCGTACCCCTTGCGCGCGCAGACCCAGGCCAAGCCAATGCCCGTGTTGCCGCTGGTGGGCTCGACCACGGTCATGCCCGGCCGCAGAACACCCTCACGCTCCGCTCGCTCGATCATCGCCAAACAGATGCGGTCCTTGACCGAGCCCCCGGGGTTGAGGTGCTCGGCTTTCGCCCACACCCGCGCCCCCGCCGCGGGCACGACCCGAGACAGCCCGACCAGGGGGGTCTGGCCGACCAGCTCGAGCACACTATCGACGACGGGCGCTGGCATTCGTTCCTCCGCTGCTCAGATGGCGTAGACGTAACGTCTTGGCGGCTTTCGTCGAATCCCCTGCGCCTCGCCGCGCTGGCACAGATCCGCGACGCTCATCTCGTCGAGGCAGCCTTCGATGCGCTCCGCGAGATCCGCGAGGGCCGCATCCGTCACCGCACGGCTGTGGGGGTCGCCTTTCGCGCCTTCGTCCGGGGAGGAGAGCACGACCGGGCCCTCGAGCGCTCGGACGATGTCGCCGACGCGGATCTCCTCGCTGGGCTTCGCCAGGGCATAGCCCCCTTTGGGCCCCCGCTTGGAAACCACGAGCCCGGCCTTCTTGAGGTCCTGGAAGATCTGCTCGAGGAAACGCGGCGGGATGCCCTGGCGGCGCGCGATGAGCCGGACCTGGGTGGGCCCCCCGTCGTTGTGGAAGGCGATGTCGAAGAGCGCCCGCACCCCATAACGCCCCTTGCTCGAGAGCCTCACCGGGTTGGTATGAATTGATACATCGGACTTGTCAACAATACTCTCCGAGGGCGCTCTTCCGACGAGGCGAGACAGCGCGCTTGCCGCGGTCCGGGCCGAATGAGAACCTCTGCCCAGGGGGGCGTCGAGGTGAAAGTCTGCGAGGTCTGCGGCGCGCGGTTTCGGAGCTCCCGTGGGACCTGCCCGCTCGATGGAGGCCGACTCCAAGCGCTGCCCGATCCGCTCATCGGCCAGCTCATCGCCGGCCGCTATCTCGTCAGCGAGCGTATCGGCGCCGGAGGCATGGGGGTCGTCTACCGCGCGCGCCACGAGGTCGTCGGTGGCGATGTCGCCCTCAAGTTCCTTTCGCCCCAGCTCGCCTACGAACCAGCCAATCGGGCTCGCTTTCTTCGGGAAGCACGGGCCGCCAACCGCATCAACCACGAGCACATCATCGACATCACGGACTACGGCGAGACCGACGACGGTCGCGTCTATCTGGTGATGGAGTACCTCGTCGGCGTGCCGCTCAACGAAGCGATCGCCCAGGATGCCCTGTCGATCCCACGCGCCCTGGGCATCGCGATCCAGTGCGCCCGAGCGCTGGCGCGAGCCCATGAGCTCGACGTCGTGCACCGCGACATCAAGCCCGACAACATCTACTTGCTCGACGGCTACGAGCGCGACTTCGTCAAGCTCCTCGACTTTGGCCTCGCCCACATGAAGGGCGAGCTACGCGTCACCACGACCGGCACCGTCTTCGGAACCCCCGAGTACATCGCCCCGGAGCAGGCTCGGGGGGCTCCCATCCATCCGTCCGCCGACCTCTACTCCCTCGGCTGCGTCGTCTTCGAAATGCTCACCGGCCAGCTCCCTTTTCAGGGAAGCCCCCCCGACCTCATCGTCAAGCACCTGCGCGAACCGCCCCCACCCCCCAGCCGCTTTCGGCCGGACATCGGACCCGATCTCGACGCCGCCGTGCTGCGAATGCTCCGCAAGGACCCGTCCGATCGTTTCCCCTCGGCGCTGGAGCTCGCGCGCGCGCTCGAAGGCTGCCTCGACCGGCGGGGAGCGAGGGGGCCCCTCCCATCGTTTGAAGCGCCCGCTCCTGTCGAGGCCCCAGCGAGAGACACGCTGCCGGGCTTCGGGGCGGTCGTGTCGGACTGGCAGGCTCGCCTCCGAGTCCTCCTCGAGCTGCTCCCCCGCGCGCACCCAGACGAACCGCCGGCCTGGCTCCCCGCAAAGCTTCAAGAGCTCGAAGCCGCCGTCGACGAGCTCGTGGCGCTGCACGACGCCCTCGGCCAGCGAGTGACCGTCGCTGTCTCTTGCGAGGGCGAGGTCCGCCGGACTCGGCTCCGCCTGGGGCACGCCATCGACGCCCTCGCCGACGACGACGCCGAGCTGCGCCGACGCCACGACGAGCTGACGCGGCGCCTCGCGGAAGCCCGCCAGCGCCATGCCCAGGTGCTCCCCGCACTCCTCGACGCCTGGCGTGGGCTCCCACCAGTGCCGAACGACGCGCCCAAGGGCGAGGAGCTGAGAGCGCTCGCCGCCGCCGGCGCCCTGGCCCGCCTCCGGCTCGACACCGCCCAAGCGATCGCTGAGCTCGAAGAGGAGCGGCGCTCCCTCGACGCCCGGCGGGAAGACCTCGCCTTCCAGACGAGCCAGCTCAAGGGTCGCCTTGCAGGCCTGAGCGCGGCGTCGGAGGTCGACCTGGACGCGCTCCGGACGCAGACGCGCGCTCTCGATCGGCGACTCCAAGACCAGCTCGACAAGCTCGTCGGCCTCGCCGCGCCCGTGGTGCGCCACTTCGCGAGTTTCCCCGCTTTGCGAGGAGCCCTGCGAAACGGTCCCGACCGTCGCTGAGAGTCCGCCGCCAGCATCCACCGTGATGGGTCGGGCGAAGCATCTCACCGATTCTTGAGGCACGATACGGCGTGCTCCCGGACGTGAGGCGCACGGAGAGCGTGGGGCGGGCTGCCAACGCCGCTTCGGCCCGGTTGGCTGGTTCCGCGGACCCGGCGGCGCTAGGCTCCGGCCCGATGCAGGCCCCGCGCAACCCGTTCCCAACGGTCGACGTCATCGTCGAAGTGCCCGGCGGCATCGTCCTCGTCGAGCGCCGCAACCCGCCGCGCGGCTGGGCCTTGCCCGGCGGCTTCGTGGACTACGGCGAGACCGTCGAGGACGCCGCCCGGCGAGAGGTGCGCGAAGAGACGGGCCTGGAGGTTTCGCTCGCGACGCTTCTGGGCGTGTACAGCGAGCCCTCGCGCGACCCGAGGCAACACAACCTGAGCGTGGTGTACATCGGCACCTCCCAGGGCGCACCGCGCGCGGGGGACGACGCGTCCCGGGCCGAGGTCTTCCCCCTCGACGCGCTGCCCTCCCCGCTGTGCTTCGATCACGCGCGGATTCTAGACGACTACCGCCGCTTCCAAGCGACGGGACAACTCCCCGCGCCGCGCTGAAGAGGCGGCGCCCGCGTCGAGGAGACCCGATGGAGATCTACAAGGATTTCACTTTCGAGGCGGCCCACCGCCTCCCCGCCGTGCCGGAAGGCCACAAATGCCGGCGGCTGCACGGCCACTCGTTCCGAGTCCGGGTCGTCGTGTGCGGCTCCCGTGGCGAGCGCTCGGGCTGGATCCAGGACTTCGCCGATCTGAAGGAGGCCTTCCAACCCCTCCATGAGCAGCTCGACCATCGCTACCTCAACGAGGTCCCAGGGCTCGCGAACCCGACGAGTGAGAACCTGGCGGTGTGGATTTGGGAGCGACTGCAGCCGCGTCTGCCGCTGCTCAGTCGAGTCGAGGTACGTGAGACCTGCACGAGCGGCTGCATCTACCGCGGCCCGGCCGACTCGCCCCAAGAGGCCTGAGCACCGAGTGGCGACGACACCGCCGGACGTGGGTTGGGACGGACGCGACGAAGCCGCCGAACCCTGAGGTTGGCGGCTTCACTGACGCAAGAGTCGAGCGCTCACTTCTTGCGAACGCCGAACTCCTTGACGACCTTGTCGGCCCCCTTGCGCCGGCTCGCCCGCAGACGGGCCTTCTTCCCCCGCAGCTCACGAAGATAGTACAGCCGAGCCCGGCGGACGTGGCCCCGAGCGGTGATCTCGATCTTCTCGATGCGCGGACTGTGCGTCGGGAAAATTCGCTCGACACCGACTCCGTAGCTGACCTTGCGGACCGTGAAGGTGGACCGGGCGCTTCCGTTCTTACGACGAATGACGACGCCCTCGAAGACCTGGACGCGCTCCTTCTCCCCTTCACGAATGCGGAAGTGGACTCGGACGGTGTCACCGACGCGGAAGGGCGGAACCGAGCGAAGCTGAGAGGCCTCGAGGGCCGCGATTTTGGGGGTGGTGCTGCTCATGACGAAGCTCTGCGGAAAAGGACCGGTCTGCTAGCACGCCCCCAGGGGCGGAGCAATGGATTTCAGCCGTCGCCGAGCAACCTGTCGAGGGTGATGGCGACGGCAGCCCGGACGCTCAGGTGGTTGTATCCCCCAGGCCGGATGGGTGCCAGCAGCCGGTCGGCCCCATCGAGGACGGCGTCGGCGAGCCCGTGGCCGGTCCCGAAGAGCAGCAACGTCGGTTCCTCGGCACACCGGAGGCGCGCGGCCTCGTCAGCGAAGGACACGACCTGGCGCTCTCCCGGAGCGGCGGCCGTCGCGACCACCGTCGCGGAACCGACCGCGCCCAGCGCCTCCTCGATCGATTGGACGGGCCGCACCAACGCGAGCGCCTCGCCGCGCTGGGGCACCCGCGCGCGCCCCGGACCCCTCGTCCAGTGCGCCAGGATGGCGTCGACGATCTTCCGCTGGGCCGTCACGGGGGTGACGACGAAGTAGCCGGCCAGACCGTAGGTCTTGGCGGTGCGGGCGAGATCGTGAACGTCCAGGTTGGTGATCGCGGTGGTCACGATCCCCCCCGTCTTGTCTCGAACGGGATGGTGAACGAGCGCGATGTAAAGGGGAGCGCTCACGTCCCCTCGCGCTCCAGCTCGCGCAAGAGCGCGCGGTCCTCCTCGCTCAGGGGAGCCGTCGCCAGGAGGTCCGGGCGTCGCTCCAGCGTTCTGCGGAGCGCCTCCCTGCGGCGCCAATGCGCGATGCGCCCGTGGTGTCCGCTGAGCAGGACCTCGGGCACTCGCTCCCCGCGAAACTCCACCGGGCGCGTGTACTGTGGGTACTCGAGCAGCCCGGTCGTGTGGGACTCCTCCTCGGTGCTCCGGCGGTTGCCGACGACCTCGGGGAGCAGCCGAGCAGTCGCCTCGACGACGGTCAGCGCGGCCACCTCACCGCCGAGGAGCACGAAGTCGCCGAGGGACACCTCCTCGTCCACGTAGCCGCGGATACGCTCATCGAACCCCTCGTAGCGCCCGCAGACCAGGGTGAGGCAAGGGAGCGTCGCGAAGCGCTCGGCGGTCGCCTGATCGAAGCGCCGCCCCTGAGGGGTGAGCAAGACGCGGCGAGTCGGCCCCGCGCGGCCCGCGTCGAGCGCCTCGAGCGCCTCGACCACCGGCCCCGGCATCATCACCATGCCGCTGCCGCCGCCGTAGGGCGCGTCGTCCACGCTGCGGTGCCGGTCGGTGGTGAAGTCCCGGGGGTTCGAGGTCGCCACCTCCACCCGCCCCGCCTCGATGGCCTTGCCGAGGAGCCCCAGACGGAGGGACGCGGCGATCTCCGGAAAGAGCGTGACGATCTCGAAGCGCATCAGGGCACCTGCGGGATCTCATCGATGTTCGCCACCCGCACCTGCCCCGCCTCGACATCCACCTCCGGGATCCAACGGGGAAGCAGCGGCACCTCTCGCACGCCGTCCTTGAAGCGGATCGCCAGACAGACGGCGCTGGGGTACTCCAGGATGTCCACCACCTCCCCGACGACCTCCCCTCCCGCCGCATCGAGCACGGCGGCGCCGAGAAGGTCCACGAAGTAGAACTCGTCGTCGCCAGGGGGCGGCAAGGTCGCACGAGGGACGCACACCTCCAGACCGCGCAGCGCTTCGGCACCGAGCCGCCCTTCGACCCCCTCGAGCGCGAGGATGGCATGCTTCACAGCGCGGCGGCCCCGCAGCACGCGAACGCGCCGCTGACCCTCGGCGCCGCGGAGAACCACCTCCGCCAGCGAGCTCCATATCGTCGACGCCTCGTTGAAGGGGTGAACCCTCACCTCTCCCTTGAGCCCGTGAGGCTTGATGACGGCACCGATGGGGACGAGTTCGTCGGCGTCCTCCGTCATCGGCGAAGGCTCACTCGAGGATGTCGAGCACGGCACGCTTGCCGCTGCGGGCCGACATGGACGCCAAGAGGGTTCGTATGGCGCGGGCCGTGCGCCCTTCCTTGCCAATGACCTTGCCGAGGTCTTCCTCCGCGACGCTCAACTCGAGGACCCAGGCGCGATCCCCTTCGACGACGGCCACTTCCACCGCCTCGGGATCATCGACGAGCGAACGCGCGAGGAACGCGACGAGGTCGCGCATCGCGTCGACGGCGTCCATCAGGCCTCGGCGGCCCCAGAGGGCGCGGCGCCGAGGTGCTTCTTGTGGTCGCGCACGACCTTGGCGACCCGCTCGCTGAGCTTGGCCCCCACGCCCGTCCAGTAGGCCAGACGATCGTGATCGACCTTGGCCTCCGCAATGGGCCGCGCCGGGTCGTAGTAGCCGAGTTGCTCGATGAACCGACCGTCGCGGGGCTTCTGCTTGTCGGCGACGACGATGTGATAGAAGGGGCGCTTCTTGTTGCCAGCGCGGGCCAGACGAACCGTGACCATGACGTGAACTCCTGAACCTTCGGGCGGGCTCTTCGTCGAGGGCACCCGAAAGGGCTGCGGAACCTAGCTGGGCCCCAGCGGAGCGTCAAGCGGCGACGGCCCCTTCCCTCGCAGCGAGAGCGCCAGGCCTTGGCAGCACCCGGCGGCGCCGCTAGATCGCACCGGTGCGACGTACCCTCCTGTCGCTGGCCCTCGTCGCAGCCTTCGCCTGCGGCGACGACGATTCCGGCAACGCCCCTCCAGACGAGCCGGCGGGCCTCCCCACGCCGGATCTGCGCCTGCTCGCGCTGACCGATCTCGAGGGCAAGCTCGAGCCCTGCGGCTGCACGAGTCGCCCGCTCGGAGGCTTGGACCGGACCGTCGCCCGCATCGCCGCCCTCTCCGCCGAAGCGCCCTCGGCCCTCCTCGTCGTCGGGAACGTGCTCTTCGGCCCCCCCCACGGGCAGGCCGAGCTCCAGCAGCCCGCGATCTGGGAGGCGCAGACGCTCCTGACGATCCTCCAGGACGCCGGCGTCGCGGCGATCACCCCCGGTCCAAGCGACCTGCGACACGGCCTGGCGACCTTCGAGGCGCTCCGATCCGCCGCCGCCGCGCGCCTGCTCGCCGGCAACTGGCGCACCCCGGAGGGCGAGGCCCTCCCCGCGAGCCGGGTGATCGAGCTCGGGGACCACCGCGTGGGCCTCGTCGGCGTCAGCGCGCTCCCGCCCGACGCACCGCTGAGCGCGTCGGACCCGCTCGAAGCCGCCCGCCGTGCGGTCGACGCGCTCCCAGACGATCTGGCCGCGCGGGTCGTGCTCCTCCAGGGCGACCGCCGGCTCGCGCGTCGCATCGCGGCGATCGAGGCCGTGGACTTCGTGATCCTCGGCGGCCTCGACCAGGCCGACGCCCTTCCACCGGCGCAGTCCGGAACCGGCTGGGTCGTCTACGGGGGCCGGCAAGGCCAGGGGGTCCTCGTGCTGGACCTCTACGTCCGTGGCGAGGGGCGCTTCATCGACGTCTCCGCGTGGTCGAGGGAGGTCCAGCGGACGCGGCTGGAGGCGGAGATCGAGGATCTGGAGGGGCGCCTGAGGAGGTGGGAGGCCGACGGCGCCGAGGCGGACGACCTCGCGCGACAGCGGCGGCGCCTCGAACGGCTCCGGCGGGAGCGTGCGCAGCTTGACGGGCCGCCCGTCCTCCCCGCTCGGGGCAACGCCTTCGCCGCCCGGTGGGAGCCCATCGACCCGGACGCGCCAAAGGACCCCGCGGTGAGCGCGCGGCTGGAGAGCCTCGCCCGACGAATCAACGATCACAACCGGCGCACCCTGGCCGACCGGCGGCCTCCACCGGTCGCGGAGGGCGAGGCTCGCTACGTGGGCTCGAGGGCCTGCGCGTCCTGCCACCGGGCCGCCTACGCTTGGTGGCAGCGGCACCCCCACGGCCGCGCCTACGCCACGCTCCAGGAGCGCCACCGCGAGTTCCACCTCGAGTGCGTCGGCTGCCATGTCACGGGCTACGAGCAACCCGGTGGCTCCACGGTGACCCACAACCTCGACGGCGCCCTCGTCAACGTCGGCTGCGAAGTCTGCCACGGTCCGGGCTCCCTGCATGTCGCGGCGCCGTCACCCGAGAACATCCGGCGGGCCCCCAACGAGCAGGTCTGCGTCCAATGCCACAACGAGGAGCACAGCGACCTCTTCTCTTACGAGGCCTACCGTGCGAGCCTCCTCGTGCCGGGCCACGGACGCCCGCTCCCCTCCTCAGAGCCGTGAGCTCCGCCTTGCTCCAGACACGCCCAACCCTACGCCCCGCCCTCTCGTTCGTCCTTGGCACAAGCTTGGCGGCCCTCGCGGCCTGTGCCACCTCGGCCACGGCTCAGCGCAGCCCCCGCTCCGAGGGGGCGGGCTCCGAGACGGCGACTCCCTCCGGTGCCCCCCTGCGCATCCTCGAAGGGCGGGCGAGCTACTACGCCGACAGCCTGGCGGGCCGTCCGACCGCCAGCGGCGAACCCTACGACCCGCGCGCCCTGACCGCCGCCAGCCGCGACCTACCCTTCGGAACCATCGTTCGGGTCGTGCGCCTCAGCGCCGACGGGCGCGAGCTCGGCCGCGTCACCGTCCGCATCAACGACCGCGGCCCCCACCGGGACCTCACCCGCATCCTCGATCTCTCGCGCGCCGCGGCCGAAGAGCTGGACATGATCCGCGCGGGCGTCGTACCGATTCGGGCCGAAGTGTTGAGCGAGCCCTGAGGGCCTCAGGGGAACCCGAGGGCCCCGGAAGCCAGCACTCGACGGGGCGCGTCCGGTGAGGCGTCCCACTGGCGCCCGGCCCGCAACAGGCGCTCGATGGGGAACTCACGGGTGTAGCCGTAGCCCCCATGAATCTGAAGGGCTTCGCTGGCCACTCGTCCAATCATGCGCCCGGCAAAGGCTCGCGCGGCCGCCGACGCCGACGCCTCTTCGGAGGTGGCCGCGCGCCAGACCATCAGCTCCGTGGCGTCCACGAGTGCGGATGCGTCCGCGAGCTTGAACTGGATCGCCTGGAACGACGCGATCGCTCGCCCAAACTGACGACGCTCCTGGGCGTAGGTGAGCGCCGCCCTCAGCGCCGCTCGCCCCGCTCCAAGGCAGCCGGCGGCGACCGCGAGATCAGCCCATCGCTGCCCCGTGTCGGGCACCTCCGCCAGCGTCTCACCGCCCTCGTGCTCGGCGAGGGCCGCGCCACGCAAGCCCGTCGTCGCGACGCGCCGAACGCGAGCTCCCGAACGTATCTCAGCGCCCTTTTCCAGGGCCCGCACGAAGTACGACTCGGCCTCGGGGGCCAGCCCCCCATCCGTCCACGAGGCCAGCTCGCCGGTGATCAAAGGGGACAAATCGAGGTCCGAGGCCGCGAGGACCGCCGTCGCTGGCCCCGCGTGAACCCCGTAGCGGTGAGCGAGGGAAGGCGAAGCGCTGGCGAGCTCCTCGACCACGAGCACGAACGCGAGGGCGTCGAGCCCCGCCCCACCCCGCGACTCGGGGAGCGTCAAGGACCAGAGATCGAGCTCACCGAGCAAAGCCCGCAGCTCCGCAGGGATCCCTCCCGCCTCGATCGCCTCGGCCTGGGGCGCGACCTCCTGCTCGACGAGTCTGCGCACGGTCTGCCGTAGCGAGAGGTGTAGTTCGGAAAGAGTCAGCTGCACGAGGAGGCCTCCGCGAGGGCGTGGGGAGGATGAACCAGCGCGCTCCGAGCCTCAA
>JALVDI010000602.1 GCA_027009115.1 Polyangiaceae bacterium
GGTGAGCACCGTGTCTCCGAAGGCCTCTTCGAAGCGCGTCTTCGCCGGGTTGTCCTCGGCCTGCACCCACACGGAGCGGGCAAACGACGTGATGGGGTCCTCGTCGAACGTGTCGGGGTGGTCGTTGAGGGTATTGGCGCGGCCACGGTTGGCCACGCGGATGGCGGCGGCCAGGGCGTGCTCGTCGCGCGCGGCGATGATGGTTTCGGGGGCGTCGTAGGCGGCGTCCCGGATGGTGAGCTTCAGGCGTATTTCCATGAGGCGGGCTGCTGGGATAAGTGGGTGTAGACGGTCTGGCGGCTGACGCCGTAGGCGAAGGCGATCCGGGCTACGGTCCAGCCGAGTTCGGAGAGGATGATCCAGGTGTCGTGCTCGTCGTCCTCGTCGAGGTCGAGCGGGTCGAAGCGGAGGCCGCGCCGCTCGGCCACGCGGCGCACGTGGCGCTCGGAGCAGCCGAGGCGGTCGGCGATGCGGCGGGCGTCGAACCCGGCGTCGATCATGGCGGCGATCCGGTCGGGGTCAATGGGCATGGGGCTCGGCGATGATGGTTTCGGCGGGATGGAGGGCCGCTTCGGCGCGCGCGACGAGGCGCGTCATGCGCGGGTCGGAGACCTTGACGAGGTCGTTCACGCGGCGGATGGCGTTGAGCACGGTGCTGTGGTCGCGCAGGCCGAACGCCTCGGCGATCTCGCTCAGAGGAGCGTCGGTGAGGCGGCGGGCGAAGAAGATGCCCACGTGCCGCGCCTCGACGACGCGGCGCGAGCGGTCGCGCGAACGGATCTCGGCGGGCGTCATGGCGAGCGCCCAGGCCGTCACGTCGCGCACGGATGCGGGCGTGTAGGCATCCACGGGGTCGGCGTCGGCGAGGCAGGTCGGAGGGTGTGTCATCGCGTTGGTCCTCGTTCGGGGCGGTCGTCGTGCGGCAGGAGCGAGATGCTCCACCCGCCGTCGTCGCGTCGGAAGAAGCGGATCTCGCGTGCGCGGGCCCAGCGCAGGGGCCGGCGCAGCAGGAAGGCGCAAAGGTCGATCAGGAGCAGGTGGAGCATGGGAGGCGTGCGCATGGGAGGCGATCGGTTAGAGGCGGTCGCGTTCGGCCTTGAGGCGTTCGATGATCTGATCGGCCTCGGCGAGGATGCGGCTCATCGCGTCGGGATCGTCGTCGCGGAACGCCTCGACGCACCGGCCAAGGGCCGCCACCATGTCGGTCACCTCGTCGTCGATGACGCCATTGGCGGCGGCGCTGCCACGGCGGCGCACCTCGAATTCGGATGTGAGCAGCAGCTCGGCGATTTCGGTGCGGCGCTTGAAGAGGCAGGCGTGACGGGCCACGGCCAGGACGCGGTCCCACGGCATCGGGCGGTCCTCCAGGTAGCCGTAGAAGGTGGGGACGGCCACCCCGGCGATCTCGGCCAGTTCGTCGGCGGTGAAGAGCTGCTGCGCGATCCACCGGCGCAGAACGTCGGGAAGAGATTTAGGCATAGGATTATCTTGGCTGTAAATTGGGCGGATCGTTTATTCGGAATCAGGAGGTTGGCATGGATCGAAACAGCCCGGTAACCGATGTCGTGCTCGAAGCACTGGCAAAGATCATGGCGGCTACGATGCCGGAGACTTATCCGAACTGGTTTGAGGCGCGGTCGGAGTTGGAGGCTCGCATCGAGGATCTGGCAGACGGCGTGAAGCCCTACTCGGTGCATCTGGACCCGGAGCTTGACCGGCAGGCCCTTCACGAAAAGCTGGATCGGATGGAGGAGGATCTTCGCGGGGTCCGCC
>JALVDI010000603.1 GCA_027009115.1 Polyangiaceae bacterium
AGACGGTACACCGGTCGCGGCGGCGATGGGGATCATCAACACCGACCGCACCGTCGGCACGATGCTCTCCCATGCGATCGCGAAAGCACGACCCGAAGGCCCCCCGCTCCCCGACGGAACGATCCGCTTTCATTTCCGGGGTTCCGCCGGGCAGAGCTTCGGCGCGTGGCTCGCCGCCGGCATTGCCTTGGAGCTCGAGGGCGACGCCAACGACGCCGTAGCCAAAGGCTTGAGCGGCGGTCGCGTCGTCGTCTACCCCGATCGGAAGGCCACCTTCGAGGCCGCCCAGAACGTCATCGTGGGCAACGTGGCGCTCTACGGAGCAACGAGCGGCGAGGCCTACTTTCGGGGGCGCGCCGGCGAGCGCTTCGGGGTTCGCAACAGCGGCGCGCGCGCTGTCGTCGAAGGAGTCGGGGACCACGCCTGCGAGTACATGACCGGCGGCCGGGTCGTCGTCCTCGGTCCCACCGGACGCAACTTCGGGGCTGGGATGAGCGGAGGCATTGCCTACGTGTGGGACAGAGATGGGAGTTTTCGGTCCCGGTGCAACCTCGACATGGTGTCGCTCGGCAAGGTCGTCGACCCGGAAGAGCGGCACGAATTGCGACAGCTCGTGCAGGCTCATCGCGGACTTACCGGGAGCGAGGTCGCGCACCGCGTCCTCGAGACATGGGACTTCGCCGTACACCAGTTCGTCCGAGTCCTGCCCCATGAGTACGCGCGTGTGTTGGAGCGCCGGCGTGCGGACGCGCGGACGGAGCAGGAAGCGACACGACTTGCCGGAAAGGACATTGCCTGATGGGCAAGCCCACGGGGTTCAAGGAGTACGCCCGCGTCGAGCCGCGCTACGTCGATCCCCTCGAACGGTTGGCTACCTACGACGAGTTCGTGCTGCCTTCTCCCGCCGAGGAGCTCCAGGTGCAAGCCGCCCGCTGCATGGACTGCGGCGTGCCGTTCTGTCAGAGCGACACGGGGTGTCCCATCGACAACCTGGTCCCCGAGTGGAACGACCTCGTCTACCAGGGCCGGTGGCGTGAAGCCCTCGACCGCCTGCACCGCACGAACAACTTCCCCGAATTCACCGGACGGGTCTGTCCCGCGCCATGCGAAAGCGCATGCGTGCTCGGCATCGCGGACCCGCCGGTCACGATCAAGAGCATCGAACAGGCCGTCGCCGACCGGGGCTTCGCCGAGGGTTGGGTAACGCCTGTCCCGCCAACCCAGCCAACCGGCAAGAGAGTGGCCATCGTCGGCTCCGGCCCCACCGGACTCGCGGCGGCGCAGCAGCTGCGTCGGGTCGGGCACGAGGTGACCGTCTTCGAGCGCGACGATCGCCCCGGTGGGCTGCTCATGTACGGCATCCCGAACATGAAGCTCGACAAGAAGCTCGTGGAGCGACGCATCGATCAGCTCCGCGCCGAGGGCGTGCGATTCGTCTGCGGTGTCGAGCTCGGCGTCGATCGTAGCCTCGACGAGCTCGAGGTGGAGTACGACGCGGTCTTGCTGGCCATCGGCGCCCGGCGGCCCCGAGACCTGCCGATCGAAGGGCGGAAGCTCCACGGCGTCCACTTCGCGATGGACTACCTCACGCAGGCGACGCGCCGGGTCCTCGGGGACACCGTGCCCAACCCGATCGACGCGGCCGGCAAGAAAGTGATCGTGATCGGAGGAGGCGACACGGGCACCGACTGCGTCGCCACCGCCCTGCGCCAGGGCTGCGCCTCGGTGCTGAACTTCGAGCGGATGGACCGACCTCCCGGCGCGCGGACGCCG
>JALVDI010000604.1 GCA_027009115.1 Polyangiaceae bacterium
CCCTCCGGCGCCGCACCACCGGTGCCGACGCGCCAGATCTGCCGTGTCGGCGGATAGCGGCTCTCGTCGCGAGTGCGGATCGCCTGGTTGCTGCGCACGTCCCGCAAGATCCGCCAGGTCGTCAGCTCAAAACCCGGAACGCCACGCTGCGCAAGGACGCGGACCCCTTCCGGCAGCTCCGGCGCTTCGACCTCCCGCTCGTCGAAGGGCAGCACCTCGTCGATGCGCCGCACGAAACTGACGAGGTGGCGACGCTCGGCGCCACGGATCTCGGCGTGGGTGAACCCACCCCGGTTGAAGATGCGAACGAGGATGGGGAAGGGCTTGTCGTTGCGGAAGCGGAAGTTGACGTTGGGCCACGCCACGGTCGCATCGAGCCCGAGCTTGATGTAGCTGCTCGGTCTTGAGTGGGGTGTACGCTCCACGATCTCGAGCCCCGCGAAGTAAGCCGCGGCGTGGAGGGTGCCGGCGATCTGGCACGCGCCGCCTCCGACCCCGTCGGCGAGCTCGCCACCAGCGATCACCGTCGCGGGTCGGAAGCCGTTGACCTGGCTACGCTCACCCACCACCGCGTTGAAATCGAAGACCTCGTCGGGGAGGAGCACCAGGCCGTCGATCTTGGAGGCCGCGACCCGCAGGTTGTGAGTGCGGTCGCGGTCGTTGCCGTTGTAGGGCGTGTCGAACTCGCCGAGCACCTGCGAAAAGTCGGCCCCCTCGAGTGCCTCGCGGGTGCGCTGGGGCGGCGTGCGATGGATGACGACCTCGAACGACTCCTCACCGCCGGCGAGCGCTTCGTAGAACGCGTCGACGCTCGCCCACACGTCGACCGATCGGCCCTCCCGGGCGTCGACGATCTGACCGCTCTCGACGTCGAAGGTGGCGTCCCTCGGCTCCCGGTCGTGATCGTGCTTCAGCGGCTCGAGCCACGCCAGCGCCGCGGCCGGGTCCACATCCACAGGTAGCCGAAGGTCGAGACGCGAGCCGGCGGCGCCGCGCATGGGCGAGGTCGGGTCCGCCGCCTCTCGGAGCCAGTGAGCAAGCCGTTCGACATCGACTCGGGCACCGAGCTCCTCTCGGGTGCGCTCGACAGGGCGGCCAAGGACGACGGCGGCCATGGGCTCGTCGAGGAAGCGTCGGGCGAGCCGCTGAGCCTGCGCTTCGGGGTCGCCCCGGAGGTCCACGGGCCGACCCGCAACGGTCACCCGGGGCGTTCCATCGGCCTGCGCCGCCCAAGGGGCACACAGGACGAGCAGCAGCACGCGCAGGACCCCTCGCATCGGGGCGATGCTTCCGGCGGATGGGACCAGAGGTCAAGAAAGCCACCCGCAGGCCGTGTTCACCGCTTCCACAGCACTTACGGAAGTAGCTACATAAACGCATCCGCAAGTGCGTCGAGACATCGGAGCCGCAAGCGATCCCAGCACCTGCAACGGAGCGCGCTATGCTCGCGCCATGGAAGGCCGTCGCGTCGTCGTCGGAGTCAGCGGAGGCATCGCCGCCTTCAAAGCCGTGCTGCTCGTGCGTGAGCTCCAGCGCCGGGGCGCACGGGTCCGGGTCGTGATGACCCGAACCGCGACTCGCTTCGTCGGCCCCGCGACCTTCGCCGGGATCACCGGTCGCCCCGCGGTCAGCGAGCTCTTCGACACCTCCCACACCGGCGAGATCCACGTGGAGCTTGGCGCCTGGGCCGAGGCGATGGTGATCGCGCCAGCGACGATGAACCTCCTGGCGCGGGCGGCCCAGGGCATGGCGGACGACGCGGTCCTCGCCACCCTCGCCTGCACGGACGCGCCGCTGCTCGTCGCCCCAGCGATGCACACCCGGATGTGGGAGCGCCCAGCCACCCAGCGCAACCTCGAGCGCCTGCGGGCCGATGGGGTGCGGGTCGTCGAACCGGTGGTGGGCCCTCTCGCCTCCGGGGACGTGGGCAGCGGCCGCATGGCCGAACCCGAGGCGATCGCCGACGCCCTCGGGCAGACCCTCCGACCGGCGGACCTCGCGGGCCTCCACGTCCTCGTGAGTGCAGGTCCGACAGTCGAGGACCTCGATCCGGTCCGCTTCCTCGGAAACCGTTCGACGGGCCGCATGGGCTACGCCATCGCCGAGGCCGCACGGGACAGGGGCGCGGTGGTGACGCTGGTCACGGGCCCCACCGCCCTCGCCCCCCCTCGCGGGGTCCGATCCGTCGCGGTGCGCTCGGCCCTGGACATGGAGGGGGCGATGCAGGCCGCGTTCCCGAGCGCCGACGTGGTGATCATGGCCGCGGCGGTCGCCGACTATCGGCCGGCGGCCCCGTCCGCCCAGAAGCTGAAGAAGACCGACGGCCCCTTGACGCTGAAGCTGGTCCGCAACCCGGATATCCTCGCCGCGCTCAGCAGCGCCCGCAGCGGCCCTCGCCCCATCCTCGTCGGCTTCGCCCTCGAGACCGAAAACGTCGTCGAAAACGCCCGGGCGAAGCTCGCACGCAAGGGGGTGGACCTCGTGGTGGCCAACCACGCCCGAGACGGCTTCGGCGGAGACAGCAACCTCGTCTCGCTGGTGTCTCCCGACGCCGTGGACGAGCTGCCGCGCATGAGCAAGCGGGCGGTCGCCGATCGGATCCTCGATCGGGCCCGCGCGCTCCTCGACGGTTGAGCGCGTTGCTGTGACCGTCGCTGCGACCGTCGGTTGCTCGCCGGGCCGACTGCCCGAACACTAGCCAACGCCGATGAACACTGGCCGCCCCACCGTCATGAACCTCATTGGGGCCACCCTCGAAGGCCGCTACGAGATCCTCGCCCTCATCGGCGAGGGGGGCATGGGCGCGGTGTATCGCGCCCGACAACCCAACGGTCCTGACGTCGCCATCAAGGTGCTCCACGAGGAGCTCGGCGACAATGCCGCGCTCCGGGAGCGTTTCGAGCGCGAGGCCCGCGCCCTCTTCGGCCTCGAACACCCAAACCTCTTGCACGTCGTCGACTTCGGCATCCACGAGGGGCGCCCCTACCTCGCCATGGAGCTCCTGGACGGCCGTTCCCTCGACGCCATCGTGGAGGACGGAGCTCTGCCCCCGGAGCAGGCCTACGCGCTCGCCCGACAGGTGCTCCGGGGCCTCGCCTTTGCGCACGCCAACGGGGTGGTGCACCGCGATCTCAAGGCAGAGAACGTCTTCGTCACGCAGGACGCCCACGGGCAACCCCTCGCCAAGCTCCTGGACTTCGGTCTCGTGAAGTTCACCGACGACGAGCGCTGGGGCTCCTCGGGGAACCTGACGACGCAGGGCGCGATCTTCGGCACGCCCGCGTACATGGCGCCGGAGCAGTGCGCCGGCGCCCCCGTCGACACCCGCGGCGACGTCTACTCGGCGGGCGTCATCCTCTACGAGCTCTTCACGGGCCTGTGGCCCTTCATGGAAGAGACGCGAGTCAAGATGTTCCAAGCGCACCTGAGCAAGCCGCCCCCACGGCTGAGCGATGCCTCCGCGGATCGGACCTTTCGGCCTGAGCTCGAGGCGGTCGTGGCCAAGGCGCTCGCCAAGAGCCCAAGTGAACGCTTCGGCGACGCCCAGGAGATGTTGGCCGCCCTCGAGGCCGTGCCGCAGCCGGTGAGCTCGCAAGGCGGGACGGCAGGCGCGATGCCTGCGCGCATGACTCGGCCGCGCACCGCGGCGCTCCTCGCGTTCTTCCTCGCCGCGGCAGCCATCGGCGCGGCGCTGGCCTTCAGCCTGCTGGGCGGGGAATGAGCTGGCGCTCGCGGCCCTTCGTCGCAGCGGTGGAGGCCGGCGAGCGCGCGACAGCGCAGAAGGAAGCCTCGCGCTCGGGACTGCACGCCCTCCCCGACCAGGAACCGACCCTCGCCGAGGGGGTGTTCGTGCCTCGGGGCACGGTCCCCACGGCGGCGGAGGTCGCACGCCTCGCCCCGAGCTGGGAGCGCCTGGACCGCGTCTTCCGGGCCGCGGCGGAAGAGCAAGCGAAGGCCGCGGAGCGGGTAGAGCGGTTCCTCGATCACACCTGCCTGGCCCTGGACTGGGGCGACGACCACCTCTTCTACGCCGAAGACGGCCTGCTCATCGCATGGCCCGGCGAGCGATGGCGCGCGATCGCGCACCCGTGGGCCCGCGCAGCCCTCGGCGATGTCCTGGGTTCCCCGGAGTTGACGGCGCTCCATGTCCGAGCCCGCGCGCTGGGCCTCTGAGGGCGGCCGTCCGTGGGACACGCGCCGCTCTCGCTCACCCTGGGCCCCCGAGAGGCCCCTCTACATTCGGCCGCGCAGCATCCCGTGCCAGTACATCGACGGCAGACCGTAGGCCTTGAGCGCGTACATGGTGAAGCGCTCCTGCGCCTGATCGAAAGGGAAGCTCTCCATGATCTTCCCGTCGTAGCCGAACTCCGCGAGGATGACCTTGCCGCGCCCCGTCACCAAGGGGCACGAGGCGTAGCCGTCGTAGTGGCCTGTCAGCGGCTTGCCCGCCCGCCGCGCGAGCAAGTTCTCGACGAGCACCGGCACCTCCTTGCGGACCGCCGCGCCGGTTTTCGAGGTCGGCGCGCTGCAGCAGTCGCCCGCCGACCAGACGTTCGGGTACTTCGTGTGCTGCAGTGTGTGCTTGTCGACCGAGACCCAGCCAGCCTCGTTGGCGAGTGGGCTTTGCTTGATCACGTCTGGCGCGCTCTGCGGCGGAGTGACGTGGATCATGTCGTAGGAGAGCACCTTCTCCTCGTCGCCAACCCGGAAGACCGCCTCCTTGGCAGCCGCGCGCAGCTCGACCAGGTCGTGCCCGAAACGGGTGTCGATGTCCCGCTCGGCGACGAGCTTTTCGAGGGCCGCTCGGTACTTCGGCACGCCAAAGATCGCGCTCCCGGCGGAGGCGAAGGTCACCTTCGACTTGTCCCGCACCCCCTTCTTGCGGAAGTGCTCCTCGGCCAACCACATGATTTTCTGGGGTGCGCCCGCACACTTGATCGGTGTCGAAGGGTACGTGAAGATCGCGTTGCCGCCGGTGAAGTCCTCGATGAGCTTCCAGGTGTACTCGACGGTGGAGTACAGGTAGTTCGTCGTGACGCCGTTCTTGCCGAGGGTCTCCTCGAGGCCCTTGATCTTGTGCAGGTCGAGCTGGATGCCGATCGCGACGACGAGGTCGCCGTACTTCAGCGTCTTGCCTCCCTCGGTCCTGACACTGCTCTTGTCCGGCTCGAACGCGCTGACGCGGTCCTTGATCCACGTTACACCGGCGGGGATGTAGTCGACCTCCTCGCGCTCGGAGATCTCCTTCGGGAAAACCCCGCCCCCGACCAGCGTCCAGATGGGCTGGTAGTAGTGCTTGTCGGATGGCTCGACGACGGCGACCGTCGGAGGCTCCGGCTCGCTCATGAGCCGCGCGGCGATGCTGATGCCCGCGGTGCCCCCTCCCAGAATGACGACGTCGTAGTGCTCTTCAGCCATGTCCTCGTTCTCCTCGTCACTCGCCGGCCGGCAGGCGCTTGGCCTGCGTGCCGCTCATCTCGCTGCCCAGGGTGCGCCCCACCGACACCAAGAACCCCAGCGCGCGCTGGAGGTTGGGATCGCGCAGCGCTCGAAGGGCTCCCATGAAACCGACGGGTTGTACCCCGTCCTCGCGCGCCGCCTCGATGGCGCGGGCCATCGACCCGAGGGTCTGAACGGCGCCCTCGTTGAGCATGCCCGAGTCGAAGACGTGCGCGATGACCGGCGCTGTCTTCGCCGCTCCGAGCAACGCCAGCCGAAGGTTCGCCACGAGCTCGTCGAGGCTCACCCCTTCCGCCTCGGCCTTGCGAGCCAGGTCGTCGACGATGTCCCCAAACATCGCGACGAAGCCCGGCGCCTGCTCGAGCTGCTCGACCAACACCTCGAGCCGCCGGAGCATCTCCGGCTGCGTCAAACGGTCGATGACACCCACGAGCCGCCGCAACCGCTCGTCGGCCTGCCCACCTTCGCGGTTCCACTCGTCGATGGTGTCACTCACGACCGCGATGGCCGTCGGCGCCGCCTCTGCAACCTGCGCAATGGGCGCGAGCATGCGCTCCAGACGTTCGAGGCGCTCCTCGATGCGGGCCATCGGGCTGGCGGACCTGGAGGCTCCTCCACCGGTACGGGTCGTGTCCATCGGCGTCTCCATCTCGTCGGCGGAGTAGAACACCCTGCCGGACTCTCACACCAGGGGCCCCTCCTGGCAGCCGTGCGCAAGCGCACATCCGCCCTCGTTCCGCCAGACGTCGGTGCAGGCCCCCTTCTGCGAGAGCTCCGCGGCCCTTCAAGCAGTGGACAGCCCCGCTTCGCGAGATCTCCTCTGCGAGCTCTGTCCGAGCCCCCTATCAGATCAGACCGTCGACGGGCCCCGCTCCTTCGCGAACGACGACCGGCTCAGGCCCCGTGAGATCGAGGACCGTCGAAGGATCGAGGCCGCCCCAACCCGCGTCGAGCAAGATGTCCACCTGCTTGAAGCGCTGGGCGAGGTCGTCGGGGTCGTTGAGCTGCTCGCCCTCGTACGTCGCTGACGTCGACACGATGGGGTTGCCCAGCTCGCGGACGAGCTGCAGCGCAACCTCGTGGTGGGGCACCCGGATGCCGACGGTCTTGCGCTTGAGCATCAGGATGCGCGGCACCTCTCGGGTCGCTGGGAGAATGAAGGTGTAGGGACCGGGAAGCAGACGCCGCATCACCCGGTAGTTCCGATTGTCGACGATGGCGTAGCGGCTGATGTCGCCAAGATCGGGACACACGAAGGCGACGGGGTGGTCCTTCTTCATGCGCTTGATCTGGTAGACGCGGTCGATGGCCTTCTTCTGGAAGATGTCGCAGCCGAGGCCATAGACCGTGTCCGTCGGGTAGCAGATCACGCCGCCCCGCCGGAGCACCTCCACGGCGCGCGCAATCTTGCGAGGTTCCGGGTGCGTCGGGTGAATCTCGAGGCGCATCGCGGCTGTGTCCTAGCGCTTCGCCGCCGGGAATCAACCAACCACAGCCACGGGCCGGTTCAGGAACGCCCGTGAACCATCTTGCGCTCGGAGCCGTCTTCGAAGCTCACGAGGACCTGCCCCGGCGCCGGCAGCCCCACGACCTTCCCGACGCCAAACTTCGGGTGAACGAAGAGGTCCCCTTCGACGTAGGTGTGCTTCATCGAGTACTTCTCGGCGGTGCCACGGGCCGCGAGGATCTCCTCCGCCGTGAGGCGAGGCGCCGCCCGCGACTTCGCGCCCGCGGACTTCTTCGCCTTCGACGACGCCCCGCCTCCGCTCCGCCGGCGCGCCGGCCGCTCGGCCTTGGGTTGCTCGGGCATCGCCGCGTTGGCCAGACCGCG
>JALVDI010000605.1 GCA_027009115.1 Polyangiaceae bacterium
GTTAGCGATTGCGCACGGGCCGAGTGTCGTGGAAAAGGTAGCGGCCTCGCGACGGAAAAGATAGGGCCCGAAAATGCACGATGTCCTCTCCGCCATTCGGGCCAAGGATGTGCCCGCCGTTGCAGCAGCGATGGCTTCGGTCAACTCCAACACGTGCGTCGAAGCGATGAAGCTCGCGTCGACGCTCGGTGATGAGGCGGTCTTCGAGGCCGTGTTCGAGGTGGGCGTGAAGAAGGCGGACTGGGGCGTCAGAAAGGCGCTCCGGCCAGCGGTTCGGGCCCGCCGTGTGGCGATCGTCGAGAAGCTCATCGCACTCGGGGCGCGCGATAGCGAGTGGCGCGGCTGCTGTGCGGCCGACGCGGCGTTACTCGGCGACCTCCCACTGATGCGGCTGCTGGATGTCGCGGCGAAGGCGGTCTGGAGTCCGAAACGTATCGAGCAGTTCGACGAGTGGCCGGATGAGGAAGTCATCGCCCACCGAGACGGCTCCTGGCCGCTCTTCAACGCGATCCGAACCGGAGATATCGAGGTCGTGCGCTTTGTGGTCGACAAGGGTGTCGATGTGAACTTCACGACGAACGCCGGGCGCAACCCGGTCGAGCTGGCGCGCGCGCTCGGGCACGAGGATATCGCCGCGTTGCTCGCCGAGGCCGGCGGGGTGGAGTTCGACCGCTCGACCGTGAGCTTCTCCGAGGCCGTATTCTACGGCTTCTACGATGAGTTCCTCGAGCGTGTCGACGCAGAGGACGAGACTCAGCGCGGCTACGCGTTTTGCACGGCGGTGGCGATGGGCCACATGCGCCTCATCCATGCGCTCGCACCGTACGCGACCCCCAAGCAGCTAGCCACGGGCGTCGGCTCCGCAGCGACACGCGGCGACCTGCACACGCTGCACGCGCTCATCTCGCTGGGCGCCAAGGTGAACTGCAAGGACAGACTCGGACTCACACCGT
This sequence comes from Polyangiaceae bacterium, assembly GCA_027009115.1. Lineage (GTDB taxonomy): Bacteria > Myxococcota_A > Polyangia > Polyangiales > Houyiibacteriaceae > JALVDI01. The sequence continues at coordinate 954 of JALVDI010000605.1, forward strand.
TGATCCGGGCGGCGGCCAAGGGCCGTGTGGCGGCCCTCCAGATGTTGGTCAAGGCAGGCGCCAAGCTCGACGCCAAAGGTGGCGATCGGCAGACCGCGCTCGAGACGGCGATCTTTGAAGGTCGCGTGGAAGCCGCCCGCTACCTCATCGAGGCGGGCGCGAACCCCAACACCGTCGCAGGCGACGGCAGCACGCCCCTGAGCCGCGCGATGGCCTCACCTCACGCCGCCGTCTTCCTGCCCCTCTTGGAGGCCGCGGGAGCTCGATCAGAGCATCGTGCGGAGCAGCTCAAGGGTCTCAAGAAGAAGCTCTCCAAGGCGAAGCGAAGGGCCTACCGCTTCGAGCCCTCCCACACGGGCGGTGGTGTCCTCGGCACGCGGATCGGTGGGCAGCCCTACCTCACGAGGGACTGTCCGCGCCCGACGGGTGCGACCGGCCCGCTGACGCTGCTCATGCAGGTGGACCTCCGCGCCCACCCGGACAAGAAGCAGCGACGCGACGCGCTCCTGCAGCTCTTCGATAACCCCGGAGCAAGCCCTCCGGTGGTTGCGCGTCTCGTGCCGGCGCCCGAGGAAGGTGCACACACCCCGGACGGCGGTCCCGAGCTGACCTCGATCGCGCTCGGGTTCAGCAGAGCCAAGACCGACTTCCCTTCTCGACCCGAGGACGTCGCCACAGAGATAAGCCATGATGAAGCTGCGCTCCTGCCTTTTCTCAACCTCATAGGAGACAAGCTCGGCGGCTGGCCCGACTGGGTGCAGGACGCGGAGTCACGGCCGGGTGAGCGACTGGTCTTGCAGCTCGTCGGGGGCGG
>JALVDI010000606.1 GCA_027009115.1 Polyangiaceae bacterium
GGCGGTTCAGGCTTCGCCCGCGTTCTCCTGGCGCTGGCGGTTCACGCTTCGCCCGCGCTCTCCTGGCGCTGGCGGTTCAGGCTTCGCCCGCGCTCTCCTGGCGCTGGCGGTTCAGGCTTCGCCCGAGCTTTCCTGACGCCGGTGGCGGTCGATCACCGCGTGGACCTCGGCCTCGCTGAGGTTGTGGTCGGACGCCTTCGCCGAGAGCAGGATCGCCTTGATGAGCGTGCCTGAGGCCTCGATCCCGCGGTCCTTTAGCCAGTAAGTCACGTTGGAGATCCCCGACATGGGGCCGATGACGATCTCCTGGCGGCGGCCGAACATGCCGGCCGGTACGCCGCTGTAGACGCGGTCGGCAAGCCACTCGTCGCCCTTCTGCTGGGCCTTGATGATCGCGGCGGCGTGGACGCCGGTCGCCGTGCGGAAGGCGTCGTCGCCCACGACCGGGTAGTTGATCGGGATCGGGAAGCGAGTCGCTGCGGAGACCTTGTTCGCCAGCGCCGCGAGCTTGCTCAGGTCGTGGTCGATGGCCCCGAGCAGCTTGAGGTTGATCAGCAGCAGATCGAGGGGGGCGTTGCCGACGCGCTCCCCGATGCCGAGCGCGCAGCCGTGCACGCGGTCGGCCCCGTACTCGAAGGCGAAGAGCGAGTTGACGAGCGCGAGGCCGCGATCGTTGTGGCCGTGCCAGTCGATCTTGACGTCGGCGCCCGTGCCTTCGACGACGTGACGCGTGAACTGGATGAGGTTGCGGACCCCGTCGGGGGTCACGTGCCCGACCGTGTCGCAGACGCAGAGGCGACTGGCGCCGCTGTCGATCGCGGCCCGGAACAGGTCCGTCAGAAGGCGGGGGTGCGAACGGGTCGTGTCCTCGGTCACGAAGGTGACCGGCAGGCCTTCTTTGACCGCAAACTCGATCGCCTTGACGGATCGCTCGACGATGAGCTGCGGCGTCCAGTTCTCGGCGTACTGGCGGATCGGCGAGCTGCCGATGAAGGTCATGACCTCGACGGGGATGCCCGCCCGCTGGCTGACCTCGACCATCGGCGCGATGTCGCTCTCCAGCGTGCGCCCGGCGCAGGTTGGGATGATCGCGAGCTTCTCGTCGGCGATCTCGCGGACGAGCCGGAGCACGTCTTCGAAGGCGCGCGGGCCCGCTCCGGGCAAGCCGACGTCGGTCGAGTAGACACCGAGCTCGTCGAGGAGATGCAGGATCTCGAGCTTGTCGCCGATGCCCGGATCCACGACCGAGGGGTTCTGGATTCCGTCGCGCAGCGTCTCGTCGTGGATCTCGAGGGGGCGATCGCCGAAGACGGGACCGCGCCGCTCGACCTCGTTCCAGTCGTAGATCAGGTCGTCCAGCGGCTCGCTCATGCGGCGCATCCTAGGCGCGAAGCTGCCGTGCGCGCCATGGAGCTAGCTCACAGGTTCGGGCTTCAGCCTCGGCGCAGGAGCCGGGCGGCCTCGATCGCGCCGTAGGTCAGGATCCCATCGCAGCCTGCCCGCTTGAAGGCGACGAGGCTCTCGAGGAGCACCTTGTTCCAGTCGAGCCATCCTCGCTCGGCCGCGCCTCGGTGCATCGCGTACTCGCCGCTCACCTGATAAGCGTAGGTCGGCGCGCCGAAGGTGTCCTTCACGCGGCGGCAGATGTCCAGGTAGGGCATCCCCGGCTTGACCATGACCATGTCGGCGCCTTCCTCGAGATCGAGGGCCACCTCGCGCAGCGCTTCGTCGGCGTTGGCGGGGTCCATCTGGTAGGTGCGCTTGTC
>JALVDI010000607.1 GCA_027009115.1 Polyangiaceae bacterium
GGAGTCCCCACGGTAGCGACGGAGCTGGACGGAGGCCAGAGCAGCTCTCAACACCCCTCGTCGCCGCTCCGCGGCCTGCGCACGCCCTCTACCGCCATCCTCTCACCTCGAGAATGCTCGGCGTTCCCTCAGCTCGCGGATGCGCGACCGGTCCCACCCAGTCTATGGATCGACGATCGCTGCTGAGATGGCTGTGGAGCGCGCCGACAAGGCGTCGACCTATTCGAGGATGTAGTCCTTCAGGCGCGCGATGTCCTCGACCGCTTGCAGCTTGGCCAGCCCCGCCGTCTCGACCTGACGGACCCGCTCCCGGGTGAGGTTCATGATCTCGCCGACCTCTTCGAGGGTGATTCCGCCCCGGTCCGCGACGTCCAGCGCACAGGTCTCGTTCATCTCCCACACCTCGAGGTCGGGAAAGTTCATCTTGATGGCTCCGCGGACAGGGTGAACGTCGATGTAGAGGTGGTACTTGCAGCTCACGAAAGGACAGGGGCGATCCATGTCCTTGCACTCGCTCCGCGACGTCGGTTTCCAGTAGTCGGTCTCGGGATAGAGCAAGCGCCCACGGTTGAGCTCCGCCTTGCTGAGGCGCCGGATGGAGATCGTCCTCGCCCGCTGCCTCGACCGACGCTTGCGGCGACCTCGACGCCGCTGTGGCACCGCGTCCGCAAGGGACGGCGCCTCGGCCGTCGGCGGACCCGCCTCGCCCTGCGGCGTCAAAACACCCACCTCCGCTGCTTTGGCAGCTTCGCTCATCATCACACCCTCCCGGAATTGCCCGTTTGATCTCGACGCGTCAGAGAGCGGCCCGAGCCATCCGAGCGTGGAGCGTCAGGCTCCGCTCGATCGCTTCGAGTCGCCGCAGGAGGTCCGCGCCGACCTCCCGCGCTTCGTCGAGCGCGGCCTTCTCGGGGAGGGCCGCGGCCCCCTCCCGTTCGGCACGCGCTCCAATGGCGTCCGCGATGGCGTCGTAGACGCGGTCGAGCTGGCGCCCGAGCGCTTCGATATCACCACGAACGAAGAGGAACTCCTTCTGGATCTCCTCGATGGTCACGCCCTGAGCCATCAGCCCGCGGATCGCGGCGAGCTGCCGGATGGCAGTCGCCGGATACAGGCCCTGGGAGCCGCGGTTCTTGCCTTTACGCCCCACGCGGCGGCTCCGCGGAAGGAGCCCGAGCTGCACGTACTTGCGGAACGTGGCCTCGCTGAGGCGTTCACCGCGCTCGACGAAGGCGGCCACGATCTGCTGGATGCTCATCCCCTGGGGATGAGCCCGCTCGAGCACCTCCAACTCGTCCTCGTCGAAGACCGAGCCGGCGGCTGCTGCGCTGAGTAGCCGGACGGAAGACGCTGAACGAGTTCGTTTAGAAGTGTTCATCAACTTGAGTACGCGCGAATGTATTCCATTGAAAAGAAACAGGTCAATAATGTTGCGCACGATTCCCACACCCTGTGGAGAACTGCAGTAACCCACTGATTTTGCAAGCAATTCTCGGCTTTCCTGGAGCCCTGGACGCGGCGGAGTCGGTCCGATGAGGGAGGAAAATCGATCGCGAAGACAGGCTGACGATCGCTTCCGACGGCCATTTGGCCCGCCGCGGTGGAGCGTCTACGCTCCGTCCATGCGCGTCTTGGTGTTGGGGATGATCCTTCTGGGGTGCCGGGGCGATGGAGTGCTGGGCGATCCCTGCTCCCGCGACACGGACTGCGCCGCAGGGCTATGCGTGGCTGGCGCCGACGGCGACGCACCCGTGTGCACCAAGAGCTGCGCGACGAGCGAGGAGTGCCCCGAGGGCTGGACCTGCAGCGGCGCAACGCAGGATCGGGTCCTCATCTGCGTGCACCGCGCCTCGACCCCTTTCGGGCACTGAGCGCCCCCCGTCGAAAAGCGCCCGGATTCCGTCCACGCCCCCTTGGGGCACGGCGCCCACGAGGGTCGATGCGCCGTTGACGGGCCGCCCCCAGCTGGTCTACCTCGCTGAGACGCCCTCGAGGGACTCGGTATGGACCAACGCGCCTGGCGACGATTTCGGAAGAACAAGGGAGCGCTCTTCGGCGCGGTCCTGGTTTCGTTCGTCACCCTCACGGCCGTCCTCGGCCCGCTGCTCGCCCCCCACGACCCGAACGAACAGCTCCGCGAGACCCTCATCAACGACGACTACGAGCCGGCGGCGCCCTTCGAGGTCCCCGGCCACTGGCTTGGCGCCGACAGCACGGGGCGCGACGAGCTCAGCCGCCTCCTGCACGGGGGGCGCGTGAGCATGATGGTCGCTTACCTGGCGACCTTGCTGGCGATCGCCATCGGCACCCTCGCGGGTGTCACGAGCGGCTATTTCGGCGGCTGGATCGACTTTGGCTGGATGCGCCTGGTGGACCTTCTGCTCTCGCTGCCCTTCCTGCTCATCGCCATCGCGATCCAGCGCGTGGTCGAGGACCCGAGCCTCTTTTTCCTCATCCTCCTGCTCGCCCTGCTCTCCTGGACGACCCTGGCGCGCGTGACGCGATCGAAAGTGATGCAGGTTCGGCAGCTCGAGTACGTCCAGGCGGCCCTCGCGCTGGGGATGGGGCATCTGCGCATCCTCCTGCGCCACGTGCTGCCAAACGTGCTGGGGCCGATCATCGTGCTGGGAACGACGCTGGTCGCACGGATGATCATCTTCGAGTCGGCCCTCTCCTTCCTCGGCCTCGGCGTGGACCCGCCGGACGCGAGCTGGGGGTCCATGCTCAACGAAGGACGCCAGCAGCTCGCCTACCCGTGGCTGATGCTCTTTCCAGCGACCCTGATCGTGATGACTGTCTTCGGCTTCAACCTTCTGGGAGAGGGGCTGCGCGATGCCTTCGATCCGAAGGAGTGAGGCCCTCGGCTGCTGGGTGCCGGTCCTCACCGGCCTCGGCCTGCTGGGGATCCTGATCGCCACCTGGCCCGACCCGCCGCAGGGGCCACGCTTCGAAGGCGCCGGCGCTCCAACTCCACGCAGCGGCGGCACCTTCGTCTTCCACCACGAGGAGAACGTCCGCACCCTCGACCCGCACATCGCCTACGACGAGCTCTCGGGGATGGCGATCCGCCTGCTCTTCGACGGTCTGCTGGACTACGACGATGAGTCCAACCTCATCCCGAGCCTCGCCGCGGACATGCCGACGGTGTCCGAAGACGGGCTCCGGTTCCGTTTCCGGCTCCGTCCGGGGGTGCGCTTCCACCCCATGCCCGGCCTCCCGAGCGGCCGTGAGTTGGTCGCCGAAGACGTCTCCTGGTCGCTCCACCGGCTGCTCAGCGGCGCCGTCGGCTCGCCGGGATACCCCTTCTTCTCGTCGATCCTCGGCGCCGACGAGTATCACCGAGGCGAGGCGGACCGTATCGAGGGCATCCGCGTCGTCGACCGCTACACGATCGACTTCACGCTGAAAGAGCCCGACCAGACCTTCCTCAACGCGATGGCCATGACCTTCGCCTACCCCGTGCCCCGCGAGAACTACGAGCACTGGGGCGAAGAGGTGAAGTTCCACCCGGTCGGAACGGGCCCCTACGTCTTTGACGAGTGGGAGCGTGACGTGGAGCTGCGGTTCTCGCGCAACCGCCGCTACTGGCGCGACAGGCCCGGCCCCGACCGGATGATCTTCCAGGAGAACCTCGCGCGGGAGCTCGCCGCTCAGCGCTTCCGCAACGGCGACCTGGACGCGATCCACCGTCAGTCGCCCTCCGACTACCGCTTCTTCCGCAACGCGGAGCGCTGGCAGCCCTACCTCTCCGAGTTCCCGCGCGTGTCGACCTTCGGCATCGGGCTCAACTGCGAGATGGCGCCCTTCGACAACGTGCACGTCCGCCGCGCGGTCGCCTTCGCCATCGACCGGCAGGGTTGGTCCCGAGCACGCTCGGGGCGCCTGCTCCCGGCCGGACAGATCCTCCCTCCCGCGCTCCCGGGGCACGATCCGAACCTCCCCGAAGCCCACACCTTCGACCTGGACAGGGCCCGCGAAGAGATGCGGCTCGCGGGCTTCCCCGAGGGGATCCGGGAGCCCGTCACGGTCTGGATCAGCGGCCAGGATCAAACCTCGACCCAGTACGGAGAGCTGCTGCAGCAGGACCTCGCCCGCATCGGGATCCAAGTGCGCATGCGCTTCGTCTCCTTCGCGGCCTACCTCACCGAGAGCGGCAAACCGCACACGGTGCCGGCCTTCTTCACCGGCTGGAACATGGACTTCCCGGATCCCTCGAACTTCCTCGACATCCTCTTCCACAGCCGGTCCATTCACCCCGAGAACAGCGAAAACCGGGCCTTCTACCGGAACCCAGAGCTCGATGCGATCCTCGACGAGGCCCGCTCCGAGACGGATCGCCACCGGCGCATCGACCTCTATCGGCGCGCGAACGCCATCGTCAGCCGCGACGCGCCCTGGGCCTTCACCTACTACCCGCTCTCGATGGAGGTCTGGCAGCCCTACGTGAAGGGCTACCGTCCGCACCCCGTCTGGTCTCAAGACTATCGAAACGTCTGGCTCGATCTGCCCCGACGCCGCCTCGCGGAGCGCTTGGTCGGCGCAGGCTCCACCGCGCCCGCGGTCTTCTTCCCCCTCGGAGGTCGTCGCTGATGTGGGCCTTCATCCTTCGCCGCGCCCTCGGCGCGACCGCCGTCGTCTTCGTCGTCGTGCTCCTGGTGTTCTTCCTCGTCAACTGGGTCGGAGACCCGGCCGTGGCGACCCTCGGCCCCAACGCCGGCCCTGAACAGATCCAGGACTTCCAGCGCAAGCACGGGCTCGACCGACCCTTGATGGAGCAGTTCGTGAGCTACCTCGGCGTCGGGCGCTGCGCTCGCGGGCGCCGGGCTGCCGCGGTCGAAGACGAGCTGACCGCCGCCATCGCCGACGGGGGTCACCGCGTCCACCGGCCGCATCGGGTCGGCGAGACGCGGCCCGACGGCTCCGCACCCCGCGTTCGCGGCGTGCTCCGCCCCAGCGCCGACCGCTGGGCCCTCAGGGTCACCGTCGGCGGGCGAACCTTCCGAAGCCACGGAAACGTCGATACGCTCGCCGACGACATCGCCGACGAGGTGCTCGCAGCCCTCGAAGGGGAACCCGTCGTCGTCGTGGAACGCTTCAGCCGTGAGGACCGCTGCGGGCTCCTCCAGGGCGACCTTGGCGAGTCCTTCGGGCACCACGAACCGGTCGCGGACGTCATCGCGCAGCGCCTGCCCCGAACGCTCCTCCTCGGCGCGATCGCGCTCCTGCTCGAGCTGCTCCTGGGCGTGAGCATCGGCATCCTGGCGGCCTACCGCCGCAACACCTGGGTCGACACGGGCCTGATGAGCGCCGCCTATCTCGGCATCAGCATGCCCACCTTCGTGACGGGGCCGATCTTCCTCGCCGTGTTCGGATTCTACTACGGCTGGTTCCCCCTCGGCGGCTACGGCGTGGGCTTCTGGGACCACGTCTATCACGCCCTCTTGCCCGGCTTTACCCTCGCCATCATCGGCGCGGCCACCTACGCGCGGGTGATGCGCAGCGAGCTGGTCGATACCCTCCGCAGCGACTACATCCGCACGGCCGCCGCCAAGGGCCTGCCCACGAGCGGCGTGCTTCGCCACGCCGTACGCAACGCGCTGCTGCCCATCGTCACGATGCTCGGGCTCTCACTGACGCTCCTGGTCGCCGGCGCGATCATCACCGAGACGATCTTCGGATGGCCCGGGATGGGCAACCTCGCGATCCGAAGCATCGTCAACCTCGACACGCCCACGGTGATGGGCGTGGTGCTGGTCTTCGCCGTCACGGTCCAGGCGGGCAACCTGCTGGCGGACATCGCCGTGGCGCTCCTGGACCCGCGCGTGCGCCTCGAGACGAGCGGCTGACGAGGGGCGCTGGCGGGCGCGCGGAGATATGCTCTAACTAGCGTCGTGCTCACCTTCGAGGACCTGCACCAAACGCGCGCACTCTGCCTGGACGGGGAGCGCCTCGACCACGCCGTGGCCGATGCCGCCCACGGCCCCACCCTCGTGCGCGGCGCCGGCCCGCTGGCGGACGTCGTCCTCGTCGCCGAGGGGCAACGCCAGGAGCTGCGAGAGGCGGTCGCCGTCGCCCTCGAGGGACGGGTGGCCGATGGACGGACCGAGCTGCGCGCGACGCTCCTGGTCGACGGACGGCTGGTGCATGGGAGCCTCGAGCGCGCCCGCGGACGAGGATGCCAGGTGCTGCTCTGGTCCTTCCGAACCGTCCGCGACAGCGACACGAGCGAACGAGGGCCCGCGCCGAGCCCCGACCCGAGCCCGCCGGCCGCCGCCGACGGGGATCTCGGATGGGCCGCGGTCGCCGCCGCGTCCGCCGAGGCGGCGCGACAGGCCGCCGTCGAGGAGGCCGAACGGGCGGCGATCGAGGCGGCGAGGGAACGTGCTCGAAAGCAAGCCGCGCGAAGCGCCTCCACCTCGTCGACGGGCTTCCGGCGCAAGAAGCTCAAGCGCCTCGCCGAACAGAAGTCCTCGGTCCCGCTGCCCAAGGCCGCCCCGCTCCCGAAAGCCTCGTCCCGCCGCGAGGACATCGTCCAGGAACCGATCCCGGAGGAAGGGGACTTCGTTCATCACCGACAGTTCGGTGTATGCGAAGTGCTCGGCTTCGACGAAGAGGGAGGGATGAGCTTGCGCCTGGCCAACGGACGCAGGCGTCGAGTCATCCTCGATGTCTTCCGCGTGCTCGAGCCGCGCATCGAAGACGACAAGATCATCTACCCCCTGCAGCCACGCCGACGCTGAGGCGCACCGCGCTCAGAACTCGGCCTGGCCCGCGGCCCGGGGGAAGGGGATGACGTCGCGGATGTTGTCGACGCCGGTCACGTACTGCACCGCGCGCTCGAAACCGAGCCCGAAGCCCGCGTGGGGCACGGTCCCGTAGCGCCGCAAATCCCTGTACCAGCCGTAGTGGTCCTTGGGCAGGCCCAGCTCGTCCATGCGCGCGTCGAGCACGTCCAGGCGCTCCTCGCGCTGGCTGCCGCCGATGATCTCCCCGATCCCCGGCGCCAGCACATCCATCGCCGCGACAGTCCGCCCGTCGTCGTTGACGCGCATGTAGAACGCCTTGATCTCCTTGGGATAGTTCATGACGACCACCGGCCGCCCGACGGCCTCGGTGAGCCAACGCTCGTGCTCCGACTGGAGGTCGGCGCCCCACCGCACGGGGAACTCGAACTTCCGCGGCGCCTTCTCCAGCCGCGCCACGGCTTCGGCGTAATCCATCCGCTCGAACGGCGACGCGATGAGCTTCTCCAGGCGGGACACGCACTCCTTGTCGACGTGCCGCGCAAAGAAAGCCATGTCGTCCGCCCGTTCCTCGAGGGTTGCCTCGAAGATGCTCTTGAGGAAGGCCTCGGCGAGGTCCACGTCGTCGGAGAGATCGGCGAAGGCGATCTCCGGCTCGACCATCCAGAACTCCGCAAGGTGGCGGCGGGTGTGGGAATTTTCGGCGCGGAAGGTCGGCCCGAAGGTGTAGACGCGGCTCATCGCCAGGCAATAGGCCTCGACGTTGAGCTGCCCGCTCACCGTGAGAAACGCCTCGCGTCCAAAGAAGTCCTCGGAGAACTCGACCTCTCCTTCCGCGGTTCGGGGAGGGTTCGCAAGGTCGAGGGTCGAGACGCGAAACATATCGCCGGCTCCCTCGGCGTCGTTCGTGGTGATGATGGGGGTGTGGATCCAAAAGAACCCCCGCTCATGAAAGAACCGGTGGATCGCCTGCGCGAGGGTGTGGCGCACCCGCGTCACCGCGCCGATGAGGTTGGTCCTCGGCCGCAGGTGCGCGTGGGCACGCAGGTGCTCCATCGAGTGCCGCTTCGGCTGCATCGGATAGGTTTCCGGTTCGAGGACCGGCCCGACGACCTCCACCTTCGTCGCCTGGACCTCGACCGACTGGCCCTTGCCCTGGGACTGGACGAGGGTGCCCGTCACGCGCACGGCGGCGCCGGCGCTCAGGTGCAGCACCTCCTGCTCGTAATTCGGCAGCGTGTTGGGGGCGACTGCCTGAATGGGGGCGAAACACGAGCCGTCATGGACGTTCAGGAAGGACAAGCCTGCCTTGGAGTCGCGGCGCGTGCGCACCCAACCTTCGACGACCACCGTCTCTCCCAGGGCCACTTTGCCGGCGAGCAAGTCGCGAATTTGCCGTCCGTCGCTCATGCCCGGCCCCATAGCACGGCTGGGCCCACGAGGTGAGCGGCAAGCCCTCGGAGCGCTCAGTCGCCCCGCTCGGTGGCAGCGAGGCGTTTCTCTTTGGCCTCCACGGCCTCCACGAAGAGCGCGATGTACTCGCCCGCGCTCGTCAGCGCAAAAACGACGCTCATGTAAAGGATGACGAGACCCACCTGCGCCAGATCGACGCTGTAGGTCGCGAAGAAGAAGTCGATGTCGTAGCGGTGGTAGACGATCAGCAACAAGATCGCCGTCATCTGAAGCGCGGTCTTGTCCTTGCCCCCCTGCCCCGCCGCCATCACCACGCCCTCGCTCATCGCGATGGTGCGCAGCGCCGTGATCGACAGCTCGCGCCCGAGCAGGATGATCACCGCGACGACCCCGAGCATGGGCAGCCGGTCGAGGTAGACCATCCAGACGAGCGTGGCCATGACCAGGAGCTTGTCTGCGAGGGGGTCAAGGAACTTCCCGAGCACGCTGATCAGCCCCATCCGCCTCGCCAACCAGCCGTCCAGGAAGTCGGTGACGGCCGTCAGCATGTAGACGACGAGCGCGTAAAAGTTCGCCCTTGGGGTGCCGTTGGTCATCAACCAGAGCACCACCGGGATCATGATGATCCGCAGGAAGGTGAGCAGGTTCGGGACGTTGATCGCGTCCTCCCGAAGGCTCCTTCGCTTGGGCGTCCCCTCGGCCACGAAGGTCTCCTCGCTCATTGGCCGTTCGTCGGCTCGTGCAGAAGGACCGCTCCCTCCCCACGAAAGGCGAGGGGCGGCGCGTGGGCGGAGTAGGGAGCGGTGCCCCGCTGAGCGTTGGGAAAGAGCCGCCCGGTCCAACCCAGGAGCTGATCGGGACGCACCCGTACCTCCTCTCCGTCGACCACGGCCATCGCCACCGGCTGCGACGGACTTTGAAGGACGACGATTCCCTCGCCATGGAGCTGGGTGAGGCTCATGGGTGCGCCAGCAAGGGGGAGGCTTGCGGACTCGAAGGCGATCCGTCCATCGAAGCCAACCAGGTAGTCTTCGCGCACGTAGAGCATGGCGGTCCCCAGCGAAACGCAAATGAAGCGGGCGCCGGCCGGAGGTCGCAGCAGCGCCGTGATCGGCCCGCGCCAATGCATGATCGGGTCCCGGGCTCCGAGCAGCTCGTCGCGGTCCTTGCCCCGAACGCGACGGTTGACCGCGGTCGTCCGGAGCTCGCCCCGGCACGCGGCCAGGCCCGACAGGCGCAGAAACACGTCGCCGCGGCTCTGCACGACCAGGTCACCGGCGTTGGAAACAGCGAGGGGGACCTCCGGCGGCAGGCTCAGGCTCCAGCGCGACAGCTGCTCACCCAGAGTCGGCGGCCCGGGCGCGCGCCCCCCCACCACCGGCACCACCCGCGGTGGCACGGCCTCGGACCCGGGCTCGAGCGGGCGCCAGCCGCCGGTCACGCGGCGCTCACGCTTGGAGGCCTCCACGGCGAGGTGCGGGTGCTCCCCTTCGAGGCGCTCGATCGCCTCCTCGGCGGCGGAGCGCATGGCGGCGCGGTCCTCGGCAGCGAGGGCGTCCTCCCCCGGGGCTGCCGGCGTCCCCACGCTCGTCTTCCCCCTCAGCTCTTCGTCCATGCGCCGGGCCATCGCGGCCTGGCCGCCCCGGAGGAAGGCATCGCGCGCCGCCGGAAGGTCGCCCATCCGCCAGAGGATCAGGCCGAGGTAACCCCACGCCCGCTCGTGATCCGGCTGGATCCGCAGCGCCTCGTGGATGTGACGCTGGGCCTGCTCCGCCTGCCCTGTCTTGAAGAGCGCCAGCGCGAGGTTGACGCGGAGGGTCGCCTCGTTGGGGAAGGCTGCGACCAGGCGATCCCAGATCTCGATGGCTCGCGGGTACACCCCCAACCGAAAGTAGACCCCCGCGAGCAGGTCCTGACTCTTGGCGTCCTGGGGCTGGAGGGCGAGCGCGCGCTCGAGCTCCTCCTTCGCCTCCACGACCTGGTCCTGGAGCAGCAGGGTGCTGCCCCGGTAGAGGTGGTAGAGGAAGTCGTCCGCCCCCTCTTCCACCGGACGGACGCCCTTCCTTTGCTCGTCGCCGTCCTTATTCATCGAGCGCGGGCCGCGAGCGTAAGGGAGGGCAGCGGGGCCCGTCAACGGAAGCGCTCACCAGCTCGCTCCGCATCACCTTGGCGCCGGCGCAGGACCCGTGCGAAGGTCTGCCCGTGCGCACTCTCCTGCTGGCCCTCGTGCTGCTCCTCCTGCCCCTCGCAGCCGGGGCCCAAGAGGAGGTGCGCCTCGACCCCGAGACAGGCGAGCGCTACCGCCTGGAGCGCCCGCCGGAGGGCCCTGCCCGTGGGCGCTGGCGCGTCGCGTCGTGGGTCGTCTGGACGGGCGGTGGCCTCGTGTTCGCTGGCGCGCTGGCGGGGCTGCTTCGGCGACTGCGCCACAAACACTGAACACCTCCACAGGCTACCACCCTGCGGCTCTTGCGAGCGCCGAGCCCCCTCGCTAAGGTACGCCGAATTCGTCCAACTGGTCGGTTTCGCGCGTCGCGACGAGGCCTCCGCCCCCTCACCCCAAGAGGGCCGAACGATGCAGCAAGCACGAGCAAGCGCTGGAACCGCGGGGGTCGTGCGCACGACCCTCCACAACCTCGCCTTTCAAGACGTCGCTGCGCTCCTCTTCCACGGCTACCTCGCGCTCCGCGTGATGGCGGCCCCGGACTCCCCCGACGCCACCTTCGCCCGCCGGTTCGCCGTGGCGCTCTGGCTGATCACCGCCACCACTCTCGCCCTGACCCGGGGCGAAGTCCTCCGACCAGGCCGGCTGCGCGCCCTGGTGTACCGGCTCGGCCTCTTCACCCCCATCCCACTGTCCTACTTTCTGCTTCGGAGCCTCTTGCCCGCGCTCCAGCCCGAGCTCGTCGACGCCCAGCTGTGGGCCATCGACCGGGCCCTCTTTGGCGTGACGCCCGCAGAGTGGCTCGATCGGCTGAACTCCCCCGGCTTTATCGAGTGGTTCAGCTTCTTCTACTACTCCTACTTCTACCTCACGGCGGCGATGCTGATCCCGCCCCTCTTCCTCGACCGCGGCCTGCGACTGCAGCAGCTGATGCTCGGTGGCCTGACGGTGGCCGCCATCGGTCACTGCACCTACACCCTCGTCCCGGGACTGGGGCCCTACAGCGTGCTCGACCTCGAGCCCATTCGCGGCGGTTTCTTCTGGCAGCAGGTGATCACGACGGTCCAGAGCGCCGGAGCGCAGTTGGACATCTTCCCTTCGCTCCACACCGCCTATCCGGTGTTCTTCGCCCTTCATGCCTTCGGCTGGCGCCACACGCGCCCTTACACCTACCTCTGGCCCGTCGTCGCGTTCATCGCCGCCAACATCATCGTCGCGACCATGCTCCTGCGCTGGCACTGGGGCATCGACGTCATCGCCGGGCTCTGCCTCGCGACTCTCGCTCGCTTCGTGGCGGTCAAACTCTCCGCTCGGGAGGCCAACCGAGGCGACCGCCAGCCGGTCTGGGAACCCATCGCCGACCCCATCGCGGAGGATCCGGAGACGGCCAAGGTCGCGCCCACCTGACCCCTACGCGCCTTGGTCAAGCGCAGCAGGGTTCGGGGCACACGCATCTCCGGACGAACCGCTCGATACCGGTGCACCACCCTCGGTGCACGACGAATCGGGAACTGCGCGAGCTGAAGTCCCGGGACTCCGACCATGGCGCGTGGAGAACCTGCGATTGCGCGCTGTCCGCCCTTGCCGGATGCGCAGCAAAGCGAGGGGATGTGGATCGCGCTCACGAACGATGCCCTGCGTGGCCGGCCGATGAGGTCTTGAAGAACCTTCAGACGCGATGCGCTCCCGGCGCGCAAGCGCAGAATTGAGGCGGGCTGCTATGGCGTGTGAACCGGATCCGGCGGCGGCACCTGGACCTCGGGAAGCGGCGGCCCGCTCACGCTCTCGGCCGGCCGCAGCCCCGCAAGATCGCCGAGGACGACCCCCTCCTCATCGGTGAAGATCGACTCGCGGCCGAACACGGTGTACACACGCACGCGCCCCAGCGAGGGCTCGTCCCGATCCGGATCGCGACGCAGGGCCACGACGTCGATCCCCTCCACGAACGGACGGAAATCCAGGACCGGGCCGCGCACCACCTCCCCCACCTGCAGATCCCTCCCCTGAGCCCAGATCCAAGCGCTGAGGAGCCCCCGACCCGGCCCAACCACCGCCACGGGGCGCGTCCCGTTGAACACGCGGTGCTCCACCCCCTCGATGTCCGGGCCGGAGCGGCTCATGGTCGGCGGCTGATTCCGCAGCTCGTACAGCCGGATGTCCGGCGGATGTTCCTGAAGATCCGCACCCGGGATCGCCATCCGCTTCCAAGCCCGGAGCGGGCGCCAGTTCAGGTCGAAGACGACCTCTACATCGGTCACCTGGTAGCGCCACTGCTGGCGCACCGACGCCACGTACACGCAGCCCCGCCGCTCGAACCGAAAGCGCTCGAAGGTGCTCTTCTCGATCGCCGTCGGCCCTGCCCGTAGGGTGCCTTCGGCCACGACCTCGCCCTCGGGCAACGGCTGACCGTCACAGCTCGGATAGGGGTGGACCGGCACCGACGCGACCGGCCGCCGCTTCATGCACCCTTCGCAGCTCGCGATCGAGGCCAAAACGGCGAGCGCCCCGGCGCACAGTGCGACCGAGGCGCCTCTCGCGTCCGCGGAGCCCTTCACTCGCCCTCGGTCGCCTCCGCGCCCTCGGTGGCCTCCGTTCCCTCGGTGCCCTCGGTGGCTCCGGAAGCCTCCTCTCCGGCCTCCGCCGGCGCCGTCGGACTCGCGCCGGCCTCTGCGGCCGCTTCGCCCGCCGTTGGGGCCTCGCTGTCCCCGGCCTCCGCCGGCTCACCCGCCGCCGTCGGAGCTGCGCCGTCCTCCGCTGCAGCGCCCGCGGCCTCCGGCTCGGGAACCTCGCCGTCTCGATCCGCCTCCCCTTCCTGTCCGGCCTGTCCCGCTTCACCGGGGAGCGGCGGCAGGCGGATGAACTCCCCCTCGGCCTGAAGCACCGACCCCGAACCGAAGGCGCGCTTCCCGGTGGCCGGATCCACTCGAACCCCCGTGAGGGTGCCCTGGCGGCCACGATGCTCCGTGTCGTTGACCGTGTAGCCGAGGAAGATGATCACGAAGAACAGCGACCCCAAAAAGAAGATGAGGTTGAAGCGCTGCTCGTACTTGAGGTGCATGAACCACGTACCGACGATCGAAGCCTTGATCGTGGCGATGAGCACCGCGACGAAGAGGTTCCAATCTCCCAGGTGCACGTTGTACGCGAGCACCGTCAGGAAGGTGAGGAAGAGTAGCGTCGCGAGCACCAGGACGTAGGTGCGCGCGGGCGTGATGTGTGCGTGAACGTAGTAGTCGTCGCCGTGCTCGGCGTGTGCGTGTGCGTCGGCCATCGCTTCAGTCGATCAGGTAGAGGAGAGGAAAGAGATAGATCCAGACGAGGTCGACCAGATGCCAATAGAGCGCCACGTTGTCGACCGGGGTGTTGTACTCGGCGCTGAACTCGCCCTTTCGGTTCTTGTTCCAGATCCAGGCGATGAGCCCCATCCCGATGAGCACGTGGATGCCGTGCAGGCCCGTCATCACGAAGTACAGACCGAAGAACGATCGCAGGTGGTAGGGGACGAGATCGGGGCCGGCGTTGTGATGAGCGCTCGCGATGGCCGCCCGAAGCTCCTCGACGAGTTCCTCGCTCATGGTCCCCGTGCACTCGAAGTTCGCGCAGCCGAAGTACTGGCCAGGCAACGTCCCGACGTGGAACTTGTGGGTGTACTCGAAGTACTTCACCACCATGAAGGCTCCGGCGAAGACGAAGGTGAGCAGCAGGAAGTGCCCCGTCCAGGCCTGCCCACCAAACTTCCGCTTGTCCTTGTCCGGGACACCCTTCTGATCCCCGATCTGGGCGGCTCGGACAGCCATGGCCGCCGTGAAGCTCGACAGCAGGAGGACGGCCGTGTTGAGGGTGCCCATCTTCCAGTTGAGCAGGTGGGACCCGACCGACCAGGCCTCGGGGTACCACTTGCGGAAGATGAAGTACGCGACGAAGAGCCCGCTGAAGAAGAGGACCTCCTGGGCCAGGAAGATCCACATCCCGATCTTCGCCGCCTCGTACTGCTGCTTGGGCGTGTCGAAATGGTGGGCGAGGTAGTCGGGCCCGTGGTGGGCATGTGCCATAATTCGATTCTCCCCGTGTCTCCGATGAGGCGTGAAGGCTCAGGCCTTCGCCTTTTCTCCCGGGAAGTCCTCCGGGAACCCATCCCAGAGCTCTTCTTCGGTGCAGAGGTGATAGTCGTAGGGGCCGCGGGTGATCACCGGGGTCTCCTCAAAGTTGTGCGGATGCGGGGGCGAGGTGGTCATCCACTCGTAGCCCGCCGACGCCCAGGGGTTGGGCGGCGCCTTCTCGCCGCTACGCAGCGACTTGTAGAACATATACGCCATGATGAGGAATCCGACGGCGAGGATGTAGGCACCCCCGGAGCTCGTCATGTGCAGCGGCTGGAACTGGTCCAGGTAGTCGTAGTAGCGCCGCGGCATGCCCTGGCTGCCCATGATGAACTGGCTGAAGAAGGTGACATTGAAACCGAGGAACACGAGGAACCAGGAGATCTTCGCGAGCTTCTCGTCGTACATCTTGCCCACCATCTTCGGCCACCAGTAGTGCAGCCCACCGAGGAAGCCGAACACGGTCCCGCCCACCATCACGTAGTGGAAGTGCGCGACGACGAAGTAGGTGTCGTGCAGATGGATATCCGTCGAAATGGTGCCGAGGAAGAGCCCCGTCAGGCCGCCGATGGTGAACAGCGCGATGAACCCAAGCGCGTAGAGCATCGGGGACGCAAAGCTGATGGACCCCTGGTAAAGCGTCGCCAGCCAGTTGAAGACCTTCACGCCCGAGGGGATGGCGACGAGGAAAGTCAGCGCACTGAAGACCATCGTCGCGTACTCGCTCATGCCCGACGCAAACATGTGGTGCCCCCAGACGAGGAAGCTGAGGAGCGCCAGCGTGATGGAGCTCATCGCGATGAACATGTAGCCGAAGATCTTGCGATGGCTGAAGGTCGCGATGAGCTCGTTGACCACGGCCATCCCCGGCAGGATCATGATGTAGACGGCCGGATGGCTGTAGAACCAGAAGAAGTGCTGGAAGAGCACGGGGTCGCCGCCGAGCTGCGGATCGAAGATACCGATGGAGAGGGTGTGCTCCATGAAGAGGAGCACCAGGGTGATCGCCAGAACCGGGGTCGCGAGCACCTGAATGACGGCGGTCGCGTAGAGGCCCCAGATGAAGAGCGGCAGGCGCTTCCAGTGCATCCCGGGCGCACGCATCTTGTGGACCGTGGCCATGAAGTTTACGCCAGTGAGGATCGACGAGAAGCCCGCGATGAACACGCCGAGGGTGACCCACAGGACACTCGAGCCCGCGCCGGTCACGTTGCGGCCGATGCTGTAGGGCGCATAGAGCGTCCACCCCGTGTTGACCTCACCGACGACGATCGCGACGACGAGGCACACGGTACCCAGCATGTAGATGTAAAAGGACGCGAGGTTCAGCCTCGGGAAGGCAACATCCTTCGCCCCGAGCTGAATCGGCAGGATGAAGTTGCCGAGAGCCGCCGGGATGCTCGGGATGATGAAGAGAAACACCATGATCGCGCCGTGGAGCGTGAACATCTGGTTGTAGGTGTCCGCCTCCATCAGCGTCTGGCCCTTGAACATCAGCTCGGTCCTGACGAGGATCGCGAACACCCCCCCGAGCAAGAACGCCAACAGGACGCTCGCCAGGTAAAGGATCCCGATCCGCTTGTGGTCGAGCGTGATGAGCCAGCTCTTGAGACCCCTCTCGTGGGTCAGGTAGTTGTCCCCTGCCTCATGAGAGGCGTCGGAAGGAACGGCGGTTGCTGCTTCGACGGTCATGACTTCACTCGCTCAGCGTCTGGATGTACGCGATGATGGCGTCGATCTGGTTGTCGCTTAGCCGGTAGGCCGGCATCGCTACGTTTCCGAAGCCCTCGACGATGCGGGCCTGGGGGTTGAGGATGGACTCGCGGATGTAGTTCCGGTCCGCCACGGCCGGCTCGGCGCCGTTCATGAACGTCCGCTGATTCTCCCAGAGCCCCTGCCAGGTGGGAGCAGGTCCGGGCGAACCGTCCGAGGAGTGGCACGCGCTGCAACCGGAGCTCTGGTAGAGGCTCTGCCCCCAACACGCCTTGCACTCCTCGCCTTCGCAGGTGGCGTCGGTCGTAGCGCATTCCGCGGGAGGCGGCGGCCCCACCTCGAGGAAGCGGTCGTAGCCCTCCTGGGAGATGATGCGGAGGTCGGCCATCATGGTGGAGTGGTTGGTGTTCCGGCCCGACCCGTCCGGATCGTCGAAGGCGCTGCGGGTGATCCCGGAACCGGCACCACAGTACTCGGCGCAGAAGACCGGCAGAGCACAGATGCGCGTCTCGTCCCCAACCTGGCCGCCGCACCAGCTCCCTTCACCGATCGCTTCCCAGCAATCCGAGTCCTGCTGGCACTGCGCGATGCAGTTGCCGTAGTAACACGACTGGCCTTCGCCGCACTGCGCATCCTGGGTGCAGCCGGTCACCTCGCCGGTCGTGTGCGTCGCCTCGAACCAGAGGCTCGTGTACATGCCCGGCACGACGTCCCGCTTCACCCGGAAGAGGGGAACGTAGAAGCTGTGAAGGACGTCGTTGGACGACATGATGAGCTGCACCGGCTTGTTCACCGGCACCTTCAACTCGTTGTAGGTGTCGATGACCCCGCCCGGGTGCTCGAACTCCCAGTTCCACTGCATGCCCCGAACACGGATTTCGACGTGGTCGTCCGGCACGACCGTCCCGTGCAGGTAACCTTGGAACCCCGCGTGAAAGAGGTAGGCCAGCAGCAGCAAGGGCGTGAAGGTCCAGAAGATCTCGAGGCCGAAGTTGTGGCCCGTCGGCTTCGCCTTGACCCCCGGGCGGCGCCGATACTTCCACATGAACCAGCCCATCGACCCGAAGATGCCGATGGTGAAGACGACGCTGACCCAGTAGATGAAGTAGTACATGTAGTCGACCTCGGGGGCGATGGTCGACCACTGCGCGGGCATCTGGATGGTGGGTTCGGGATTCATGCTTCAACCTGCGTGGGCTCCAACCCGCCGCGATCGTTGTCGGGACCGGCGAAGCCGCGGCGCCGCTCTCGGCGCCAGAAAACGAAAAGAAAGCCTGCGACGAGCAGCACCGTGGCCGCGCCGCCAATCTTCATGATGTTCTGGGCCACCAGCACGTAGCCGCTCTCCTTGGGATCGTAGGCGTAGCAATAGAGCAGAAAACGCTCGGTCGTACTGATGCTCCGTCCCTCGGATGCCTCCAGGAGCGCAAGCCGCACGTCGTTGTGATCGAGCCGCAGACCGTAGAGATAGCGGGCGATCTTGCCCTCGGGCGTCAGGAACATGACCGCCGCCGGGTGCGCGTACTGCTGCTGCTGCTCGTTGTAGAAGTAACGGTACCCCGCCGCGTCCGTGAGCCGCTCGATCGCGTCCGCATCCGCCGTGAGGAAATGCCATTCCGCACCGCTCCGGTCCGGCACCTCGGCGTCGGCGGTGACGGTCTCGCGCCCGCCGCTCCCCTCGACCTCGCGGACGACAGCGCCCTCGCCGCTCCGGTAGAGTTCGAGGACCTCCTCGCGCTTTGCCGCCGCGTCCTCGGTCCGCTCCTCCGGGTCGATGCTGATGGTGACGACCTGGAACTCCTTGCCCGCGGTCCAGGCCTGGGTCGCAAGGCCGCGGCGAGTCGCATCGAGCACGAGCGAGCACAGCGACGGGCAGCTATGGTAGGCGAAGGTCAGCACCACCGGACGCCGCCCATCGAAGAAGTCGCCCATGCGGACCCTCCGGCCGCGGTGGTCGGTGAGCTCGACGTCCGGCGGGATTTGCGCCAGGAGCTTCTCCTCGACGTCGATCTCATCCAGGCGAGGCACCTCGCGGGTGGGCGTCCCGTTCGGGAGCACGCCGATATTCGAATACTGCGCCCGCGCACCCGACGCAGCCGTCCCCAAAGCGGTCAGAATGGCCGCCAGGAGAACCCATCGTCGGGGAAGGAAGAACACGCGGTGGCTCCTTGGGGTCATCCAGCGGTGGCGGCAAGCCCGCGGCGCGCCGGCCACCCTGCCAGCCACGCCTCGGCACGCGTCAGCGTCTCGATGTCCTGCCGGCTCTGAAGCTCGAGCCGGAGAGCGTTGGCCTGCTCCGCCTCGGCATCGAGCTTGAGATCCGTCGCCTCGACCGCGACCTGGCTCAGTCGCTGCATCACGCCGGCAGCACGGCGGCGCAGCAGCGCGCGCTCCGCCGCCTCCTTGGCCTCGGTGTTCGCTCGCTTCGACCAACCCTCGACCGCTGCGAGGCTCGCCAGGGCGTCGCTCAGCGGCAGGTTGGCTCCGTCGCTCGGCTGGGGCCGTACCGTCGGGATGTTCCGACCGCTGCTCGCGAGCTGGTCCATCGCGGCACGAATGGACACCGGCGCTTCCTCGAGTCGAGCCCGCGCCTCCGCAAGGGCCTGGTCGCGCTCCGCCAGATAATCGACCCGACCGTCGTGGTCACGGTCCGGCATCATGACCTTCGCGGCCAGCTCCTCGTCCGTCATCGTGTTGAAGTACCAGTGAAACACCGGGACCAGGAACGCGAGGGTCAGCGCGAAGACGGCCGACCAGAGCGCGAGCTGATCGTTTCGTTCTGTGGAAGTGTCGTGGCCCATGACGTCCTCAGTAGCTCTGCGTCAGGGTGAGGCTCCGCTCGAGGCGCGGGTCCCCGACCGGAACGAGCGAGTGCTTCTTCAGCGTCATCGCGAAGTAGAGGAAAAATGCCCCGCCGCAGAAGAGAAGTGCGCCGATATCCATCGGGCGAAGGCTGAACGCGCCGGCCTGCGGTAGGACGAGGAAGTACACGTCGCAGATGTGCATCACGAGCAGCCAGAGGGCGGTGAAACGCATCAGCCCCAGGCGCCGCTTGATGATCCGCGACATGAAGAAGAAAAAGGGCAGCGCGAAGTGGCCCACCATGAGGAGGAGGGCCCAGAAGCTCCAGCCGAAGCCCCAGCGCTTGTGGTACCAGATGGCCTCCTCGGGGATGCCGGCGTACCAGATGAGCATCCACTGCGAGAAGGAAACGTAGGCCCAAAACGCCATCAGTCCGTAGAGCATCTTGCCGTGGTCGTGGAAGTGCTCGACGCTGATCGCGTCTCCAACGAGCCCGCGGGTGTGCAGGCTGATGCCCACCACGGTCAGCAGCGCGAAGATGGCGACCCCCGAGCCGGCAAAGATCACCACACCGAAGATCGTCGAGTACCACGACGGCTCGAGGGACATGACCCAGTCGAAGGACGCGAAGGTCAGCGAGAGACCAAAAGCGATGGCCATCCAGGCCGAGTGCTTGCGCATCTTCAGCGCCAGGTCGAGCCGCCCCTGCTCGCTGGCCTCATCCTGCTTGATGCTGTTGCGGTGATAGAACATGCCCATGAAGACCCACAGCAGCAGGTACACGAGCGCCCGGATGTACCAATAGGGCGTCGCGAGCCAGCCGGACTTGTGCTCGAGGACCCGGTGATGGGCCGCCTCCATCTGCGGCGTGTGGACGAGCGGCGCGTTTGGATCGTACCGGAGGCGCTTCGTGGTCCGGGTGTCCTGGGCGTGGGCGACGTTGCCTCCGAAGAGGCCGAGGGACCCGTGTTCCTCGGCTCCCGACTCTGCCTCGTGCGCCGGCGCCTCGTGGCCCGACTCCTCTCCGTGCTCCGCGTGTGGACCGTGAGCCATCCACTCGTCGTACATGTCGAACTTGTCCGCCATGATCCCGCCGAAGAGCGGTAGCGAGAGCACCAAGAGCACCGCGGCGCCGCTGGCCGCCGTCTCCGCGATGCGTCGGGAGGTGATCCCCCAGTGGCCGCCCGTAAAGTGCAGTGCGATCACGTAGAAGAGGCCCCCCAGGACCAGCGTCGCCACAGAGAAGAAGGCGAAGAGGTAGGCATACCCAAAACGGTTGGGGTCGTTCATGAACCCGAACACCGACAAGAGACCGCCGACGATGGTCAGGACGCCCGCGGCGCGGAGCGCCGTCTTCGACCAGAAGTCGTCCGCGTCGGTGATGCGCCAGGTGTCGGGCGTGGGCTTCGTGCCCTTCTTGGTTTCCGCGCTCACTGGTTCGTCTCCTCGGCGCGCGCCTCGTTGCGTGCCGTTGGGCGAGAGGCCCCGGTGATCTGCAGGGCCCGCACGTAGGCCGCGATGGCCCAGCGGTCGTCCTGCGGGACGTTGTGACGATAGGCCGGCATGTTCCGGATGCCGTTGGTGATCGTTGCGTAGAGCTGACCGTCCGGCATGTGGCGGATCCGGTCGTCATGGAAGGTGGGCGGCCGCAGCGCCGAAAAGCCGAGCTCGTCGGCGCGATCGGCGACAAGGCCCTGAGCGTCTCCTGCGAGCCCATGGCAGGGCGCGCAATAGATTTCGTAGCGCTCCTGGCCGCGCTGCACGAAAGCCTCCATCCCGCCGTTGCGCTGAACGATGGGAGCCGGCACCTCGAGGAGCCAGGCCGAGTTGTCCTCCGTGCGACCGGTGGCGAAGCTCGCGTTCACCTCCATCTCGCGCGCCACGGCACCATCGACCGGGGGCCGCATGGTGCGACCGTCCTCGAAGAACTGGCTCTCCTCGAGAGGATCGTAGCGGGGCTGGTGGTACATGTTCCGGATGGGAACGACCGGGGGCTCCTCGGAGACCTGTCCGCGGCAGCCGGCCGCCGCCGTGAACGCAGCGAGTATGACGATGAGGCGTGTCATTCGACTTCCTCCTCGACGAGCTCGAGGTAGCTGGGATCCGTCGACTCGAGCAGGGCTCGGGTCTTCTCGAGGTCGAACTTCGGATCCGCGACCTCGACGGAGATAAAGAACTTGTCGTCAGTGGCCGCGTCGAAGCGGTCGGACTCGAAGATGGGGTGATGGTGCCGGGGCAGCTTGGCCAAATGGAGCATGCCGAAGAGGGTGCCGAATCCGGTGAGAAGAACCCCCAGCTCAAACATGATGGGGACCATCGAGGGGAATGCCCCCAACCCCACTGGTTTGCCGCCGACGTTGATGGGGTAATCCCAGTTGTTCATGTACTGGATCATCAGCACGGCGCTGACGATGCCGATGATCGCGTGGGCGAAGCTGATGTAGCCGATCTTCGTCGGGGGCAGACCCATCGCCTCGTCGAGGCCATGAACCGGATACGGTGTGTGGCAGTCCCACTTCTCATAGCCCGCGTCGCGGACTTTCTCGGCGGCGTGGGCTAGGGCGTCCGGGCTCTCGTACTCGGCGAGATAGAGCGCGGGGCGCTTCTCCGGCTGCTTTGGCGTGAGCTCTCCGGAGATCCGAGCCTCG
>JALVDI010000608.1 GCA_027009115.1 Polyangiaceae bacterium
TTTCACAGCAGAGGCCAACATCGCCAACGGACCCTTGCAGCGGCGCGTCCTCGTCGTCGACGACGACCCGGTCTCACGTCGCGCCCTCGCCCGATCCCTTCGCCGGGTGGGCATCGCCGTCGTCGCTGCCGAGGACGGCCACCAGGCGAGCGACGTCCTCTCGCAGGTCGAGGTCGACGCCGTGATCACCGACGTGAGCATGCCGGTCGTCGACGGGTTGCGTCTGCTTGAGCGGATCCGCGAACAGGACGAGGAGCTCCCGGTCATCCTGATCACCGGCAAGCCCTCCCTCGGCACCGTCATGCGAGCGATGGAGCAGCGCGCCTTCGGGTTCTTGGCGAAGCCCTGCGACCCCGAACAGCTTCGGGACCATGTCCGCCGAGCACTGGATTATCGGGTGGAGAACCGCACGCGTAGCGCTGCACTTCGCTACCTCCGCGAACAAGACGAGCAGCGACACGAGCTGAGCGATACCTTCGACGCGGCGCTCGAGAAACTCATCGTGCACTTCCAGCCTATCGTGCACTGGCCGTCTCGAACCACGCTGGGATACGAGGCCCTGGTGCGCAGCGAAGAGCCTCGCATGCGCTTCCCCAACCTCCTTTTCGAGGCGGCGCAGCGGCTGGATCGGGAGCACGAGCTCGGACGCCGCATCCGGCGGCTTGCCGTCGAAGGTTTCGCTCGCGCCAAGCCCGAGTGGCGCTTGTTCGTCAACCTCACTGCGAACGATCTCAACGACGCGGATCTCTACGACCCCACGGCCCCGCTCTCGCAGATCTCCCATCGCGTGGTCCTCGAAATCAACGAGCAAGCGCGGGTTGGCGACGAGGTCGTCGGCCGCCTCCAGCAGCTGCGTGCGCTGGGCTTTCGCGCCGCCGTCGACGATCTCGGCGCGGGCTACGCGGGGCTCAACAGCGTCGCACTCCTCGAGCCGGAGGTCATCAAGCTCGACATGACTCTGGTACGCGACATCGACAAATCGGTGATCAAACAGCGGCTCGTGCGAAGCCTGAACGTGCTCGCCCTCGACATGGGTATCGAGGTTGTCTCCGAGGGCGTCGAGACGGACGCCGAGCGGCAGGTCCTGGCGTCGCTGGGTTGCGATGTGCTGCAGGGCTACCTCATCGCGCGACCTGGAGCGCCCCTCCCCGAGCCGGACTTCTCCGAGCCGTCGGAGGTCGAGGCGAGGGTGCCCGTAGGCGGGGAGCCGACCCGGCACTGAAGTCGACGAGTGCTCAGGCCCGACGCCGGACACGACGGATCGCACCGTCGAGATCGTCGACGCCCGTCGGCTTTTGCACGAAGACGGCGTCGTGGCTCTCGAGCGCCTGCCGAAGGGCGCCGTGGTCCGCGTAACCGGAAGTAAAGACGACGCCGACGCTTGGACGCTGCCGGCGGATGCGCTCGCGGAGCTCGACGCCGTTCATCCCCGGGAGCACCACGTCCGTGACGAGGGCGTCGATGGGCCCTTCGTGCGCTGCGGAGACACGGATCGCCTCGGCCGGGTCGGGCGCTTCCAGGACTCGATAGCCGCGCTCTTCGAGCATGCGGCGCATGGCGCGCCGGACCGCGGGGTTGTCTTCGACGAGCAGGATGACGCCGTCGGCGCGGGTGTCGATGGAGCTGCGGGGGATGCCTTCCGCGGGCGTCCCGGAAGGCGGAGCGGCGGGCAGGAAGATCTCGAAGGTGGTTCCCCTGCCCAGCTCGCTGTCCACGGTGATGTAGCCGCCGCTTTGCTTGACGATGCCGTAGACCGTCGCGAGGCCCAGGCCGCTGCCTCGCTCCGCTTTGGTTGTGTAGAAGGGCTCGAAGATCCGCGAGGCGACCTCCTCGGACATGCCGGCGCCGGTGTCCTCGACCGTCAGCACCGCGTAGTCGCCTGCATCGATGGTGAAGCCCGGCGCGTGTCGTTCGGGCAGCGAGCGGCGCTCCTGACGCGTCCGCAGGGTCAGCACGCCCCCGCTCGGCATGGCGTCGCGGGCGTTGACGACGAGGTTCATCAGTACCTGGTCGAGTTGCGAGGGGTCGGCGCGGATGGGTTCGAGGTCGTCCGCAAGGTCCGCGCGAAGATCGATGTCTTCGCCAAGCACGCGGCGCATCAGCCGCTCCGTTCGCGCCACGACTTCGTTGAGGTCCAGGCGTTCGAGCTTCTGGGTCTGGCGTCGCGAGAAGGCGAGCAGCTGGCCGACGAGGGCCGTGGCTCGCTTGACGCCGTCCACGATGACCTCGAGATCCTCGGTAGCTTGGGGATGCTCACCGATCGACTCGCGGAGGAACTCGGCGTAGGTGCCGACGACCATGAGGATGTTGTTGAAGTCGTGAGCGATGCCGGAGGCGAGTTGGCCGATGGCCTCCATGCGCTGAGCGGCCAGGAACGCCTGCTGGAGCTGCCGCTGCTGCGTCACGTCGAGGAGCGCGACCACGATGTGGTGGAGGTCTCGGGAATGGGACGGCAGCCGCGCGGTGATCAGGCCGACTCGGCCCGACTCGAAGTGCTGCTCGACGCGTAGGTCGCGCTGTCCGGTGAGGTAGGCCTCGAGGATCGCCCGCCACACCCGCCGCTCGTCGGGGCCCAGGTCGAGGGCGCGGGCTTCGTCGTTGGCGTCCCGCACCTCGACGCGCGCCGCGGCTTCCATGAGGACTTCGTCGAGGCTGGCGCCGCCGAAATCGCGCGCGACGAGGAGGTTCCAGGCGGCCCGGGCGTCGATTTCCCATAGAGCGGCCGGCGCGCTCTCGAAGAGGCGCCGGTAGCGCGTCGCCTGCGTTTCGAGCTCTGCCTCCGCGGCCCGGGCGCGTCGGCGGCTCGCGGCCAGTTCGAGGAGCCGCGCGGCGAGGTCTGGAAGGCGCTCGAGGGCGCCGCAGTCGAGGTGTTCGAGCAAAGCTTCGTCAAGCCCGCGGAGCGCCACCTGGATCTCGCCCTCCGGCCCCACGACCACGATGGGGACGTCGGGCGCCTTGGAGTGGATGCGTTCGAGCCACCCGGCCTGTCGGGCGAGGCTCGCGGCGACCAAGAGGTCCACTTCCCCACGTTCGAGCGTCCGCTCGATCTCCTCGGCCGTGGTGGCGCCGACCGTCGCGAACGGGCTCGCGTCGAGGGCCGCCTGGAGGGCCGACTCCTCGTCCGCGGAGCCTGCCGCGAGGAGCAGCCGGGCAGCGTCGGGCACGAAGGGATTGTCTGCGCGGCCCGAGGGAGTTTCAAGCCCGCAATGCACGCATCCCCTCGATGGGGGAGGTGTCGCCAGGGCGTCTCCGGCGGTACCCTCGGCGCGATCATGGCAGACGACTCACTGCTCGTATGGATGGACCTGGAGATGACCGGGCTCGACCCGAATCGCGATCGGATCCTCGAGATCGCGGCGTTGATCACGGACGCGGACCTCGAGGTGGTCGCCGAAGGGCCGAACCTCGTGGTGCACCAACCCGACGCCCTCCTCGCAGGGATGGACGAGTGGAACACGCAGCACCATGGCCAGAGCGGTCTGATCGAACGGGTGCGCGCTTCGGACCTCACCGAGCAGGACGCCGAGCGGGCGATCGTGACGTTCCTCGCCGAGCATTGTGCGCCTCGGACGGCGCCTCTCACCGGCAACTCGGTGCACCAAGACCGACGCTTTCTGCGGCGCTACATGCCGGCGGTCGACGCCCACCTGCACTACCGCATCGTCGACGTCTCGACCGTCAAGGAGCTCGGTCGCCGATGGTACCCCGAGGCGTACGTTCGCCGCCCACCGAAGAACGCCACGCACCGGGCGCTCGACGACATCCGCGAGTCCATCGAGGAGCTCCGCTACTACCGGAAGGCGTTCTTCCGGTAGCGGTGCGACGGATCCCGGGCGCGACGGTGCCTCCGCGCGATGCCGCCGGGGCGAGGAAGCCTTGAAGATTCTTCAGGAGCGATGCGTCGCGCGAGGTGCTTCCGGGCCAGAGGGCGCACGAAGAGGTCGCGGGGCGGGCCTCACGGCAGGTGCGCTGGATCGACGACCCACCGCGGGGCCTCGTCGTCGCGACCTTCCCACCGAGCGATCGGCACCAGGGCCCCGTCGCGCCAGCCGTAGAGCTGGACCACGCCGTGCCCCGGGGCAGCGTCGCTCGGTCGGCGGTCCGTGAAGATCGCAAGGAGTCGACCGGGCCCATGCGGCGCGAGGGCCAGGCTCGCGTCCTGGTCCGCGGGCACGTCGAAGCGCGCCAGGTCTTGGCGAGCGACGCCGAGGGTCTGCACGAGCACCGGGTGTCGGATGCCTCCGTCGTCGCGCTCGACCCGCACCGAGAGGATCAGGGGCGTGCTGTCGGGGCCGCGCCAGCGTGCCTCCCGTAGCTGCGTGGGTTCCCAGAGCGTTACCCGAGCGGTGAGCTCGACGGGGCCGCCCGGCGGGGGATCCTCCGGCGCAAAGGAGTCGACCAGGACGGTCCCAGTGCTCGCGTTGTAGGCCTGAACCCCGACGACTTCGATGAGCGCGCCGCGGCGGTCGCCGTCGCGCCAGAGGCGCCCGATGCGGAAGAGCAGTCGTAGGCGCACGCGCTCGAGGGCGTTGCGCCGGAACCAGCGCTCGGCGCGCTCCGGCGGCACGACAAAAAAGCGCTCGGCGAGGACGCCGGGGTCGTTCGCTCCGTCCGTGGGGTCCCGTGTGGTCAACAGCCCTCCGTTGGCTTCGAGGACGAGCTGCGGGACGCGCACGAGGAACCCCTCGCGGACAGTCTCGTAGGGGCCGACCTCGACCTTGCCTCCGGCGGGCATCGAGGCGAGCCAGAGCGTCGAGCGGAGCACCCGTCCGTCGCGTCGTCGTTGTCGTTCGCACCGACGCTGCGCGGAGGGATCGGCGGCCTCCTCGCACCGCTCGAAGAGCGCCCGCGCGAAGTAGCGAAGGCTGCCGGGAACTTCGCTGGCTTCCTCCGCGACCTCTCGGAACGTCTGCGCCGCGGCCGGGGCAGCCAAAAGCAAGGACAGGGCTGACAACAAAAGGCGGCGCACGGTGGACGCAGAGAGCGTAGCCGGCGCCCCGGCGCGGCGCATGTTCCTTTCCTCTCGGCGTTGCTGCGGTGGGACGCCGACGATGGGGGAGGTGCCGCTCGCTGCGCGGTGGGGCCAGCGCGGTGGCGCTCGTGATGACCTTCGTCGAGGGGCCGCGACTTCGTTCCCGCGGTCTGATCTGGCGCGAGTGCCCTCGCCGCGAGCTGCTCGTTGCCTTCGGCTACCCGGCGCCATGGGAAGGGGGCCTACCGTGACTGCGGCTCCGTGGTCACCTCCGGCCGCGCGCCTGGCTCCCCGGTCGCGGCGTCGGTGTCCAGCCCGTGCTGCTGGGATTTCAGTCGTGCACCCAGAGGTAGTCCGCCGGCCGCGGTTGGGCGTGCAGGAGCTCCTCGAGGGCCTCCTCGTCGTCGTCCTTCACCGCCAGGACGATCCGGTAGGAGGACGAGGGCCGACGCCGCCGGACGCCTTCGGGTACCCCATGGCCCCCGCGGACGTGCAGCGCTCCCGCCAGCACCACGACCCGGGAGGCGCCGGCGTCCAGGGCGCGGACCACCGTCTCGGCCATCGTCTCGTCCCGTACGAGCTGCGCTTGGTACAGGCGCTCCAGCGCCTCGGGGCCGTCGGCGTGAGGGTGGCCCTCGCGCATCGCCTCCATGAACAGGGCTCGGTGTTCGCGGTCGTCGAGCACGAGCTCGGGTAGCTGCGCGCGCAACGGCTCATCGAGGTCTTCGAGGCCATTGTGGGCCACCGCGCCGACGAGCTCCCGCGGCGCGTTGAGTGCCCACAGCGGGATCGCGCGCGAGCGGGCCAGCTCCAGCAGCGGGCGGTAGAGCCGGATGTCGTAACCCCAGCGCTCGTCCCACTCCGTGCGGCGCCGCAGCCCTTCTTCGTCGAGGCGCCCCGCGACCCAATCGTCGAGGACCGGCTGGAAGGGGCGTTCGAACATCTCCATGCCCACGTGGAGCATGCCGTCGTCGCGGTGCAACGCCCGGAGGATCCGGTACTGCATGCCGTGGTCGAGGGGGTCGTCGTGGCGCTCGCCGAGGAAGATGGCCCGGGCGGCGCGAAGATCCGAGAGCATCGCGGCCTCGCCGATCTCTTCGCCCCCGTGGCGCAGATCGAGGATTCGCGCCGGGTCGGGCATCGCGCGAACGATCGCTTCCGGCGTTTCGGGGCCGCGTTGCGGGTTGCCGCAGGTCGCCAGGGCGACCACGACGAGGGCGGGCAGCAGGGGGTTCACAGCGTGGACCTAGCGCGGTCGAAGGGTCCTGGCTCGTTCCGACGTCTCATGGTGGCGCTGCTCCTGCGGGTCGACGTGCGAGCTGAGAATACATGGCATTCCCTCGGCTCGTGGACGCAGCATGGGTCGCACCCCGTCCGCGGATCGACGTTCGATGGTACTTTGAGAAGCGCTTTAGCGCGGATCGGGTCCGGCCGTCGAGGAGCGGTGCCGGCGCGAGGGGTCACCGGGCGGGCGGCGCCATGCTGTCCATCGGGTAGAAGAACGTGTGCCGGTGGTTGACGAAGGAGCAGACCTTCTCGGCGTCCTGCTCGGACAGGAGCACCCCGATGCCGGGCCAGGCGTCCTGCTGCGGCTCCCGGTGAAACGCGACGACGCCTTCGACCTCGACCCCTTCGTCGACCCAGATCAGGACCTTCTCGCCCACCGGGACGAAGTCGTGGGTGGCGACGAAGATGCCGCGGACCGTGTCGTCGAAGTCGATCACGGGGACCATGTCCTGGGTGCTGTCGGGGACGACGTGGTAGTCGCGCTCCTCGCGCGCCAGGGTCGGTACGACGTCGAGTCCAGGCGGAGGCATGGACGGGTTCGTCACCGGTCTCATCGACGCCATCGACGGTGGCGCGACGCTGTAGCGCTCGACGGGGTTGTCCGACGACGAAGGTGGAACCAGGGATGTGATCACCGGCGCCTTGTTTGGAAGCGGGGGTGGGCCCCCGGCTCCGAAGCTGGGCACGGGCATGGGCGGAATGCTGGAGAGTAGGGTTGCCATGCCATGAGCCGTAGCAATCCACGCGCCACGCAGAATTCGCCGCAAGAACGACCCAGGAGGTAGGGCGTGGCGGTCTCTCCGACCTCCCAAGGGTCGCAGCGACCACCGGCGGCCCCCTTCGGACCGCCGCCTGAGCATCCGCGCTCGACCAGATAGGCCGTCGCCGGGACCACCGGCGGCCCCCTTCGGCGCTCGGACCGTCGCCTGAGCATCCGCGCTCGACCAGGTACGTCGCAGCGACCCCCGGCGGCCCCCTTCGGACCGCC
>JALVDI010000609.1 GCA_027009115.1 Polyangiaceae bacterium
TTGCGTCCTGCCATGACAACCTCCTGGACGCTCAGCAGATCACGCGCTCACATGGTGAGTGCCTCCCCCCATGGCTGACCGGCCACCTGCCGTCCTGCCCGAGCAACCGGGTCGCCGAGCTGACCCCGCTCCGCTGGCGGATCGCCGTCGAGGCCGGGGAGCTGGAGCCGATCCCCTGGGGCGGCTTCGTGACGTAGCGGGCCGAACATGGCGGTCCATGTAGCCACTCCCGATTCAGTGCACGAAGATGCTCAGTGACTGGATACTCAGCTCGATGAGGAATCGGCCCTTGTAGTCGTGGCCGACGTGCTCGGCGAGGTTGGCGATCTCCTCGTGATCCGACTGGCCTTCCAGGACGGCCGAGAAGAGATGGCGAAGGCGGGACCTCCAAAGATCCTCAAGAATCTGGGGGATGTGCTCGTCGGGTTGAGTCGTCATCTCGCTTCCTGCGACAGTGCGCGATCTTGTGCAGCACCGAGCCCTGCACGAGGAGGCCACTGGGTGGCTGGACACAAGTCGTGTCCAGCCTGGCAGGCCAGACGGATCGCTGCGGCCGGGGCGGGCTTTGGCGGCGAGCCGGAGGCCAGCGCATCGGGAGCAAGCCCGGCGACAGCCCGTAGACAGGGGAACCCGCACCGTGGTTGGCGATGATCGACGGGAAGCTCATCAAGGTGCGGGCGAATCTGGCGCGGCACGTGAGGGTGTCGCGGGCGCGGGTGACGCAAGTGCTGGGGAGGCAGGTCGGCTAAAAGCGTGGCGACGTAGCACATCCAGGTCATCGGTCGAACGCTGCCTTCAGGCGTGCCAGGTCGAGCGCGGGCTGCCAGTCGCCCAGCCAGGTGCCCAGGCCGTCGGGGTCGTCTTCGAGGAGGTCCTCTCCCGTCATCCGGTAGTGCACCATACGGTCGTAGCCGGCGACACCGCCGCAGTCCTCGGGCGGGCCCGAGAGATCCCCGTCGAGGAGCCGGCGCCGAAAGCTCTCCTTCAGCGACCGCACAGCCACAAGCTTGACGTCGTGGGTCCAGTCGTCGCCGAAGTCGTAGAGGTACTCGCACCACTCCACCTTCACCCTGCCGGTGAAGTAGCTGTTGAGCTTGACCTTGCGGGCGTCTGGCATCGGGCGCCCGAAGTCATCCTCTCCTGGCGGCACCGGAAGGCCAGCGATCGGCGTCCCCTCGTAGGTCGGCAGGCGGAACTCCCACAGGTGGGAGTCCTGCCACCCGAAGCTGTCCTGGATGGCGGCGTGCAGGTGGCGAAAGGTCGAGGTGGTGCGGAGAAGGAAGCGTCGCCAGATGCGGGGCTGGGCTTCCTGCAGACTGACCTCGAACTCGTAGTAGCGGGGCATGGTCAATCATCCCTCGGCATGCTGGCCAGGTGCCGGCCGCGCGTATAGGATGCGGGTGGGAAGGAAGCCGGAAGCGGCGTAAACTCGCCTGCCACCGCGGGTATTGCTATACGCGCCCTATGCGCGCTCCGCGTATAGGCACGCATCAGGACTCTCCAGCAGGCGTATAGAACCGCCACCTTCGATCGCCCTGCGGAACGAGGCGCCCTACTTCGACCAGCCTCTTGAGCAACCGGGTCGCCTGATCCCCATTGAGATGGCACAGCTCCATCACGTCCGCCCGGCGGATCTCACCATGTTGCTGGACGAAGTTCAGGACCATCTGCTCCTGCTGGGGGCGGCTGAAGCCGGCTTGGCGGGTGTACGCCGCTTTGCGGCCCTGGATCGCGTAGACGTTGACG
>JALVDI010000610.1 GCA_027009115.1 Polyangiaceae bacterium
CAGCGCCGTGGGCTTCATCTTCCGAAACGCGGCGTCGTCGAAGGCGTGCTTCGTGCTCGGCACCAGCGGTGCATGGATCGAGATGAAGTCGGAGCGTTCGAGCAGCTCCTCGAAGCTCACGCGCTCGACCCCCAGATGCTTGGCCTCCTCGTCCGAGAGCACCGGGTCGGTGGCGATCACCTTCATTTTCAGGCCCTGGGCGCGGTCCGCGACGATCCTGCCGATGTTGCCGAGCCCGAAGATGCCGAGGGTCTTGTTCCACTTCTCGCGGCCCTTGAACTTGCTCTTTTCCCACCTGCCTGCCTTGAGCGAGGCGTGCGCCTGGGGGATGTGGCGCGCCAGAGCCGCGAGCAGGGCGAGGGCATGCTCTGCGGTGGTCACGGCGTTCCCCAAGGGGGTGTTCATCACGACCACGCCGCGCTTGCTCGCCGTGGCCAGGTCTACGTTGTCGACGCCAATGCCGGCGCGGCCGATGACCTTCAGGCGCTCGGCGGCCTCCAGCACACGCGGCGTGACCTTGGTGTCGCTGCGAATGATCAGGCCGTCGTAGGCGCCGATGAGGGCGCAGAGCTCCTCTTCGGAGAGGCCGACCTTCACATCGAAGTCGATGTCCGAGGCTTCTCGGAGGACTTGAAGTCCGGCGTCGCTGAGCGTGTCGGAGACGAGAACCCTTGCCGTGCTCATGGTGACTTCCTTCCGGCCCCGCGCCCTGGGACCCGGTGCGGCCTACCAGCCCCAGAAAGGGGGCGTCAAGGTGTGCGGCGGTCAGACCCAGCGCACGATCTCGAGCTGCAGCGCGACGAGCACGGCGCGGTAACCTCGGCGGAAGTCGTCGCCTCGTTCAAAGGCATCGACGATGTCCGCAAGCGGCATCGGCGCCTGGGTCAGCGTCAGAAGGGCGCGCAGCTCAGCCGGCAGCTCGCCCTCGCGGACGAAGCTCGGGAGCTGCCTCACCCTCTGCACCGAGGAGGCGACGTGCTGCGCGAAGCGCGCTTCTTCCAGGCCCGCCTTCAGCCGCCGTTCGATTCCCTCGTCGACGATCTGCCAGGGATCCAGGTCGAGGGGGAAGCCGCTCGGCGGCGGCATGACGCCTCGGTAGAACTCGGCGGTTCCAGCCTTCCACAGAAAGAGATCCAGCAGCTTCTCGCGGACCTGGGTCGCGATGTGCTGGAAGAGGTCGACGGGTTCGACGAGACCGAGCCCCACGAGGGTGTCGCCGAGGCGGCCCTCGAAACGCGGGAGCACCGCCAAGGCCATGTCGAGCTCGCCTCGGGAGAGCACGCCGCGGGCGACGAGAAACTCGCCGAGCATCTCGCTGGCGACATTGCTGCCGACGTACTGGGGCTTGCCTTCTTCGACGTAGACCTCCTTGCGCACGCCGCCGTGCTGGCAAAGCCACAGGCCGGTCTCACGCCGGAGCGCCGTCTCCGCAAAGGCGGCGACGATCCCGC
The DNA here is from genome assembly GCA_027009115.1 of Polyangiaceae bacterium. Taxonomy (GTDB): domain Bacteria; phylum Myxococcota_A; class Polyangia; order Polyangiales; family Houyiibacteriaceae; genus JALVDI01. The sequence continues at coordinate 1,452 of JALVDI010000610.1, forward strand.
TGGCGCCCAAGTTGCGGCGGATGTCCGGTTCTTGAGCGACCCGCGCGTCCTGGGTGATCGGCGTCTGAGTGGACATCGGGAGGTAGCGCGCGAGCGCCGGGTGCTCCCGGATGAGCTCGGGTGCCCCGCCGTCGATGGAGACGCTGTCCTCCGGCCCGACCCGGCCGGTGGTGATCGCCTCGACGAGCTCGGCAAAGGAGTAGCAGTGGTCGCCCCGGGTCGAGGCGCGCACCGTGTAGACCTGCTGCGGTATGTCGGTCGTGATGGGCGTGGCACTGCGCTGCAGGTCGGCGGTGGTGAGATCGTCGAGGTCGACCGGGGGCGTGAGCTGAGTCTCGACCTCGATCCCCGAGGCCCTCTGCACCAAGTGGGCGAGCTCGCCGCGCAGCTCCGCGCCGCTTCGGTGGAGGAAGCGTCCCAGGACGTTGGCGAAGCTACGGGCGGAGGGCAGCCGCTCCTCCGGCTGCCGCGCGAGCGCCCGGGCGATGACCTGCTTCAGATCCTCGGGCAGCGGCTGCTCCAGGAAGGGACGGATGTTCGCGTCGCGGATGGTCAGGAGGATGGCCAACTCGCTCCCTCCCGAGAACAAGGGCCGCCCCATGAGTAGCTCGGCGCAGAGCACACCGGCGGCGAACACGTCGGTCTGAGGGCTCGTGGCGCCTCCGGTGACCTGTTCCGGGGCCAGGTAGCCCAGCTTGCCCTTGGCCCGCGCCGATCCCGTCGGGGCCACTGCGCGCAGCTTGCTCCGGGCGATGCCGAAGTCTCCCAGCTTGACGTCGCCGTGGATGGACAAGAGCAGGTTCGAGGGGCTCACGTCCTGGTGCACGATGCCCATCGGCTGGCCGCGCTCGTCCGTCGCGTCGTGGACGGCCTGGAGGCCTCCCAAGAGCTGCCGTGTGATGTGCAGAGCGATCTGTACGTCCATCGGCTCGCCCTGTCGGATGAGCCAGCGGCTCAGGCGCCACAGATCGCAGCCGGGCACATACTCGAACACGAGGAAGGGCTGGCCGCCGACGTCGACGTGGTCGAGGAGCTTCACGACGTTGGGGTGGCGGACCCTCGCGCCGAGCCGGGCCTCTTCGGCGAACATCGCGGGGCCGTCGCTCTCGGCGGCGACGCTCGGGAGCATGCGCTTGAGCACGACGACGCGCTCGCCGACCTCGCTGTCCAGCGCTCGGGCGCGGAACACCTCGGCCATTCCCCCCACGGCGATGCGATCGATGACCTCGTAGCGGCCGATGCGGGTGCCTGGCGCAGGGGAGGAGGGGGAGGTCGTCACCGGCCCATCTTACGGTCAAGTGCGGCGTTGCGTTATTATCCGCCCGATGAAATACCTCTCCGCGCGCCTCACGGCCGAGAGCGAGCTTCCGCGTGGCGCGTTGCGCCTCGAAAACCTTCACGATTTCCTCGCCCGGCACCGCGCCGGGGCATCCTCCCGACCGCGATCGATCCCGCTCGATACCGGGGCGGGGGGTTAGGCGCCATGGCCGACCCGGACTCCCGCGCTGGGCACACCTACCTCGACCCGAAGATCCTCGGGTTCGTCGCGGCCACCCACGCCCCGCATGACCCCGCCCTCGACGCTGCGTTCCAGGCGCCGCAGCGCGAGGGCCTGCCGCCGATCCAGGTCGGGCCGAGCGAGGGCAAGGCCTTGCAGCTCCTGCTCACGCTCGTGGGCGCCCGAAAAGTGGTCGAGATCGGGACCTTGGCGGGCTACTCGGCGCTCTGGATGGCCCGGGCGCTGCCCTCCAACGGTCACCTCTGGACCCTCGAGAGGTCACCCCGCCACGCGGAGGTCGCTCGCCGAAACCTCGCCACCGCGGGGGTGACCGAGCGGGTGACGGTGGTGGTCGGCGAGGCCCTGACCGCGCTGGCCGAGCTCGAGGCCCAGGGACCGTTCTGCGCCGTTTTCATCGACGCCGACAAGGAGCGCTACGATCGTTACGGTCGCTGGGCGGCTCAGCACCTCCGCCCGGGCGGTCTGCTGCTGGCTGACAACGCTTTCTTCTTCGGGCGCCTGCTGGAGGACTCTCCAGCGGCGGTGGCGATGCGACGTTTTCATGAGCAGGCGGCACAGGACTTCGACGGCGTCTGCCTCCCGACGCCGGACGGCCTCTACGTCGGTATCCGTCGCGGACGGTTCGTGTCCGCTTGACTTCGGGGCCAACCGGCCCTAGCCCCCGCCCGTCGAGTGACGACCATGGGCAACCCGGCCCAAACCAGCGCGCGTCGAATCCTATGGCTTTCCTTCGCGGCGGCCGGCTTGCTCGGCCCCGCGGTGTGGGGGCTGCTTCAGCTGCTCTCTCCTCAGGACGAACCGACCGACTTCATGAATGTCCGTCTCGGCATGACCGCCGCTCAGGTGCGCGCACATATCGTGCGTCCCGGCCGCTTTTCGACCGAGACCGACCCTTCGGGTTTGCTCGTGCTCACCTGGACACCCGCCGATCCCACCGACTCGGTCCGAGAGGCGCGTTTCGAGATCCATGACGGGATGGTCGTGGCGATCCGCGCGCAACTCAGGGGATCCCGCCCCGCAGCGTTGACGGTCGCGCCCGAGGCCGTCCGACGCACCGCCCCTCGCCCTGGCGGGGGCAGCGAATTCGTCCTCTTGGCCCGAGGTTGTCCTCTTCACGAGGAGGAGGTCGAGGACCTTCTACGCGCTCCCTGACACGACATCCCCTTGTCTCCGCGGCGTGAACCTTCTACAAGGGCGCCGCGAGCCCTCACCCCCGTACGGCAACATGCAGATCTTCCCGCGCCAACTGAATTTTCTGCCCTTGGTGATAGGCGTCCTGGCCACCGGAGGCCTCGTCATCACGGTGGGGATCTTCTGGTACTACTTCTCACCGAAGAACCTCCAGGTCGGATACCAGCCCGAGCAGCCCGTGCCTTACAGCCACCGCCTCCACGCGGGCGAGCTGGGTATGGACTGCCGCTACTGTCACTCCAACGTCGAGCGCACGGCCCACGCCACGGTGCCGCCGACGCAGACCTGTATGGGCTGCCACGCGGTGGTGCATCCGGAATCGGCCCGTCTCGAGCCGGTTCGGGAGAGCTGGGAGACAGGCGAGTCGATTCATTGGGTCAAAGCCCATGTCCTCCCGGACCACGCCTACTTCGACCACAGCGTGCACCTCGCCGCCGGGGTCGGCTGCGTCAGCTGTCATGGCCGCATCGACGAGATGGACACGGTCCGTGTCGTCGAGCCCATCGCGATGCAGTGGTGTCTGGAGTGTCACCGCGATCCGGGGCCGCACCTGAGGCCCCGTGACCAAGTCACGAACATGGAGTGGGAGCCCGACGAGGAGTGGGCCCGCACCGGTCTCGAACAGGCGCTCGCCGCCGTCAACCCGCCCGAGCATTGCTCCGGCTGCCATCGCTAGGGATCCGTCGATGAGTCGTCGCAAGCCATACGGACTCGAAACGCCCGCCCAGCCCACCCACTGGCGGAGCCTCGAAGACAAGCACGCAGAGCCCGAGGAGCGGGCTGCGCTCGCCGAAGCCGAGCTTCCTGGAGGGTTCGCTCAGGGGCTGCTCGGCTCGGGGGGGCTGCTCAAGAAGAGCGGCACCAGGCGCCAAGACCCCCTCGCCAGCCAGCCGAAGATCAGCCGTCGGGGCTTCCTCGCAACGAGCGGAACCGCCGCCGCCGCCCTGAGCCTCCAGGGTTGCATCCGTCGGCCAGTCGAGAACATCGTGCCCTACGTCGAGGCGCCCGAGTACCTCATCCCGGGGTCCCCGCTGCACTTCGCCACCGTCACTCAGCGGGGAAACGACGCGCTCGGTCTTCTGGTGACCAGCCACACGGGGCGGCCCACCAAGATCGAGGGCAACGCCGACCACGCGTCGAGCGCCGGGGGGACCGATCTGCGCGCCCAGGCGGCCGTTTGGGACCTCTACGACCCCGACCGCAGCCGCGGCCCGGCGCGTCGCTCCGACGCGGGCTTGACCGATGCCACCTTTGCGGAGTTCGACGAGGCCTTCCAGAGCCTGCTCGCGGGACACCGACGCAGCGGCGGCCGCGGCCTGCGCGTCCTGATGCAGCCGACGAACAGCCCCTCGGTGCTTCGCTTGCGTGCCGCGATTCAGGCGGCGATGCCTCAGGTTCGGTTCCACACCTGGTCCGCCGTCGCCGACGACGAGGTGCGGGAGGGCGCGCGACTGGCCTTCGGTCAGGTGCTCTACCCGGTGTACGACGTGCAGCGCGCCGACACGATCCTCGCCCTCGACTCGGATTTCCTCGGGAGCGACGAAGGGGCCGTGCGCAACTCCCGCGGCTGGGGCGCGCGGCGGTCGCCGACCAATCCTGACCGCGACGTGATGGCGCGCCTGTACAGCGTCGAGCCCACCTACTCCGTCACCGGTGCCGCCGCCGATCACCGCCTCCGGCTGCCTGCGCAGGCCTGCGAAGGTTTCCTCAAGGCGCTGGCCAAGGCGATGGAGGGCCGCAACGGCTTCACCCTCGGTCCCCTCGCCGCCGCTGTGCAGGACGCCGACCCGGGGGAGCACGCGGCGTTCATCGACGCCTTGGCCGACGACCTCGCGGGCGTCCAGGGCAAGACCAATCAGGAGACGCCGAATCGCGCTTTTGTGGTCGTCGGTCCCCGGCAGCCTGCGCGGGTCCACGCCCTCGCGCACGCCATCAACCACGGGCTCGGCGCCATCGGCGCGGGCGTCTCGCTCTATCGTCCCTCGGATCCGGAGCAGCCTCGCTGCGATGAGAGCCTGCGCGCGCTTCAGGCCGAGGCCGATCAGGTGGAGACCCTCCTCATCCTCGGCGGCAACCCCGTCTACGACACCCCCGGCGATGTCGACTTCGCCGGTCTGTTGGGGCGCAACGGGCTCACCTCGATCCACCTGGGCTACCATCGGGACGAAACGAGCCAGGCCTGCACCTGGCACGTGCCCCTCGCCCACGAGCTCGAGACCTGGGGCGACCAGCGCGCCGTCGACGGAACCCTGAGCATCCAGCAGCCCTTGATCGCTCCCCTCTTCGGTGGTCGGAGCCCTCTCGAGATGCTGGCCCTCGTCGCCGGCGAGCGGAACTGGCGCGGCCACCACGTCACTCGCCGGACGCTGCGTGGACGCGTGCCGGGCGCCGTCGCCTTCGAGCGGCAGTGGCGTCGAGCCCTTCACCGGGGCTTGGTCGCCGGTACCAGCGAGCCAGCGGTCACCGCCGCCCCCCAGGTGGCGGCCATCGCCGCGGCGCTCCGGGAGGCTCCGCCGGCCGAGCCACCCAGCGAGTCGAGTCTCGAGGTGATCTTCCTCCCGGACCCGGCGCTCTGGGACGGCCGCCACGCGAACAACCTGTGGTGCCTCGAGTGCCCCGATCCGATCACCAAGATCGTCTGGGACAACGCGGCGCTCATGTCGCGGACGACCCGTGATGCCTTGGGGCTGCGCAACGGCGACGTCATCCGCCTCGAGCGCGACGGGGCGCAGATCGAGCTGCCGGTCTGGACCCTGCCGGGCCACGCGGACAACTCCATCTCGCTGCTACTCGGGTGGGGACGCACGGCTGCCGGCCGTTACGGCAATGCGCAGACCTGGCCGGGCCTTGGCACGGAGCCCGACTGGCGAGCCGGTGGTTTCGACGTGAACCCGCTGCGCTCGATCGCGGCGCTCGGCTTCGTTGGTGGGGTCCGCCTGAGCAAGACCGGCGCGACTTACGACATCGTCCAGACGCAGACGCACGGCTACATGGAGGGTCGTCCCGTCGCCATCGACGCGACCTTCGAGGAGTACCGGCGGCAGCCGGATTTC
>JALVDI010000611.1 GCA_027009115.1 Polyangiaceae bacterium
ATGAAAGACCTGCTCGAGCTCTCGGATGAGCAGGTTTCGCGCATGAAGGACCTCGCCAAAGCGTACGAAAGCAAGGCAGCCGAGCTCAAGGAAATGGCCGCCAAAACCGGCGAGAACCTCAAGAGCGCCCTCGCCGCCGAGAACGCCGACCCCGCCGAAGTGAAAGCGTTGCTTCGGGAAAACGCGACCCTCCAGGCCGACATGAAGGCCCTGGCCTTTGAAACCGCCCGGAAGATGGAAGAGGTGCTGACTCCCGAACAGCGCCAAAAACTGGCCGAACTCACGCCGATGCAGATGCATCACCACATGATGGCGAACATGACCATGATGGAGATGATGAAAGCCATGGGCGGCGGCATGATGGGCGGCGGCATGATGGGCGGCGGCATGATGCAGGGAGGCATGATGCAGGGAGGCATGAAGAGCAAGCACCAGGGCGGGATGAAGCAACAGCAATAGACTCCGCCGAAACGGTCACCTTGACATCCACTACACCGAGAGCGCGTGCCCGCCCCTGACGCCGGGCACGCGCTCCCTAAAACGGAAAATATCATGTACGACGGATGGATGTGGGGCATGCACTGGGGCTGGTGGATCTTCTGGATCCTCCTCATCATCATTCTGGTGATCCTGTTCTGGAGAAACCAGACGACGCCTCCCCCCGGTCCTCCTCCCGAATCCCGCAAAGAATCCCCGCTGGAGATCCTCAAGCGCCGCTATGCCGCCGGTGAGATCTCCACGGAAGAATACGAGGAGCGTAAGGCGCGCCTCGAACGAGACCGTTGACACGCTCCCGAACGATTATGCACCGATTACGCTCTTTTTTCATTCTGACCGCGCTGGTGCTTCTCACGTCGGCGCTCTTCGTCGGCTGCACCTCCTCGGAGGCCGGTCTTCCCACCGTGACCGTCTACAAGAGCCCCACCTGCGGATGTTGCGGGAAATGGACGGAGCACCTTCGGAAGAACGGCTTCCCCGTGAAGACGGTCGAGATGCCGGACGTCTCGCCCATGAAGACCCGCTTCGGCGTGCCGGCGCGCCTCGGATCGTGCCATACGGCCGTCGTGGGCGGGTACGTCGTGGAGGGACACGTCCCCGCCGACGTCATCCGCCGCATGCTCTCCGAGAAACCCGACGTGACCGGCCTCGCCGTGCCGGGTATGCCCGTCGGGTCGCCGGGCATGGAAGGTGCGCGGCCCCAATCGTACGACGTCGTCGCCTTCGACCGGAAGGGCCGACAGACGCTCTACGCGAAGCGTTAATCGCTTCGGGCGGCCTTCTCCGGGGGAGATCCATGCAAGTCCTCCGCTTCGGCTCTCTCCCGGGGCTCGGCCGCTCTCCACAACCCAACCATTTTCCTCTTCCAAGCCACCGCTATGTTCTCTCTTCCCGAATGGGCCCCAAGCATTCATCCCCTCCTCATCCACTTCCCGATAGCGCTGCTCACCATCGCCGTGCTGTTCGATCTCGTCGCGCTGGTCGTGCCCAGGAAGCAGGCGGAGATCCGCTCCGCCGCCGTGGCGCTGTTCACCCTCGGGGCCATTGCCGCGCTCGTGGCATTCTTCACGGGCCGCGCCGCCGCCGACGCCGTCCTGGTGCCCGCCGCCGCACAGACCCTCCTCACCGACCATGCCGACTGGGCCGAGCGGACCGTATGGTTCTACGGGCTCTTCGCCCTCGCCCGCCTGGCCATGCTCCGGCTCGACCACAAGGGGCGACTACCGGCCAAAAAAGCGCTGAAC